>OZ024667.1 GCA_964016415.1 Erwinia sp.
ACATACAGACATCATCACTACACGCCCGACCGGGTACATGACCCCACCAGAGGGAACTTAACAGCTGTGCATTCCGGGCAATTATTTTGACGAAGAAGTCTCAGCAGACGCTGCCGGGATCATTGCCACGCTGTTCGTACTTAACCAGCTGTGCTTGAAAACTTCAGAGATGGGGCCGCAGTACACGCAGACTTGCCAAAACTTGGGTGATCGCCAGGATGCTCTGAAAGACTACGTGAGCATTATCGAGCATGCGGAACGCAGCAAAATTTTCCGTGCCATTGACTGACACATCGAGGACCCGGGCAGGGTGCCCGCCCGGGTCAAAATAAGGAGAACGAGAACATGATTAATGCATCCGAAGTAATGGAAGGGCTGACGATTCTGGCCCACTGGCTCGAAGACAATATAAACTGTGAATCAGAACTCTGTTTTGATGACCCGGACACCGGAACGGATTCCGAAAAAATCCTGCCCTGCGTGGAAGCCGCGCTGGCACTGATGGCCGCTACGTTACCCAATCACGGACAGGAACCCGGCAGTGAGATTAGGATTCGTGCGCAGGGGGAAGCCAACAGCTATATGCTCCTGAAAGAAAATACCTGGTTTGCTCAGGTATTGATGAATGGCGAAATGACCACGCCCCGACAGGAAGGTTGTTTACGGGTAATGGTAGCGGGGCTGAATAACGTGCGCGGAGCTGAATAAGATGGAAGATACGAGAACGGGGATCAGGGTGCTGGCCGCGATGGCCATCGTAAGAGACTGGCCGACTTTCATGGAACCGGATAACGCTGACCGATCAGCTATGGCCGCAGAAATACTCTGCTACTTCGCCCGACAGACCGGGCTTGCCCGCAGTGATGAATCTGTGGACACCATCATGGGTGATCTAATCACCGATTTGATGCACCTGTGTGACAGACTGGACATCGATTTTCCCGGGGTGCTGACAGTTTCAGCTATGCACCATGACGATGACTCTGAAGGCTGACCTTCTGCCCCTTCTGAAGCCCCCGCGCATCGAGCACGGGTACTTCAGAACCCCTCCTGCCAGAGTAGTGGCAGCCATTCAGGGCAGGATTCTCTGAAGCATCTCAAGGGCTTTCAATTTACTGACCTGAGGGCGGGACATTAGCGGCATCAGACCCTGTACGGAAAGTGTGATCGTGGCTAACTCTATGGCACGTTTAACTTCAGGTGAGTTTTCGTAGTCTTTGTAAGAACGCAGGCACACGCCGAGTTCCTCAGCTGCACGATCACGGCTCCATCCAAGGCTTTTTCTCCATAATTTGAGTTCGAATCCGGTCATTTTATACCTAAAAAAAAGTGCAAAAACTGTACTTATTTTAACTACATAATCAATCGAAATTCGAGGCATAAAAGCGCCACAATCAAAGAAATTCAAACCCGGCTGGGCCCCTTCGGCTTCCCGGTGAACCGGGTCGTCGCCTGCACTTCGCCGGGCGTCCACGCGGTGGCCACCAGGCTACGCGGAGCCAGGACGTAGCCTGTCTCCGTCCCGTTGGGATAGCAAGCGATGCCTGAGGCCAACGACCAGGTCAATGGCCCGCTTGCTGCCCCCGTTCCGGGTGCGCCGCTCTCACTGGCCGTCACAGACGGACGCTAAGGAAAGCCGGTAAACCGGCTTCTTCCGGTGCCCACTTTGCCCCCCGTTGTCAGCGGTGTTCACTTTTGCTGTGACTGACACTGCCCTGTTCCGGTCCATAAACAAGGGTCGGCTGAAGCCTGATGCCGGCACCCGTTCGCACTCTCTCCCTCTGGTCAGTCGTTTGCGCTGCGGCTTTGTCATCCCCCTTGTTTCCGTCCCCGATGGAACAGGACGGTCATGTGTCACAGCAACGTGCTCCCCGCCTTCCGGAAACGGAAAAAGGGGACACCAGAAAGAAGCCGAAGGGCACAACCAGTGAGGAAATGAGTAATGAACGCGATGGCATTCTGGAGAAAACCTTGTGATTTCAACGGCTGGCGTAAAGCGCACTTCGTGGAGGGTGCGTGGCGTACCACGGCCTGTGCCACGTCGAAGACGCTGGAGGAGCTGAATGCTCATGGCGATCACTGGGAGCTGGTGACGGTGCAAGAGGCGCAAACCCGTTTTGCCCAGGCAAATTATCAGCCGGTGTCCGAAATCAATGAAGCACGATTTATGGACATGCTGGAAGTTCTTCCGCCGCTCGACTGGCGCGGAACGGCTGACAGCCAGTCATTCAAGCTGAGTGAAATGTACAGCGGCAACATCACTGACATTTTTGCCCAATACGGCACGCGCTATTTCCAGATGCGCAACCACGCCACGCTCACACACAGCGAAATTATGGAAAAGGTTAAGGCGTTTATTGATGCCGAAAGGATTGCCGTTTAAGCGGCAATAAAAAAGCAGAGCGGTCGCTCTGCTTAATCAGCCCGGTCTGTTCGGGCAGGCCGGAAACAACAAGTCTCAGATGGAGTTACATCATGAATAACCGTTTTATCCTCGCATGTCAGGAATGTTTTGTAAAGCGCCGCGCAGAAGCACAGGCCGCCGGCCAACCGGTCTGCGCCCACCCGCATTTTCGCCGTGAAACGTTACCGGAGGAAGATATCTCACGTCGTCTGAAAAGGTTGGGACGTCGCATTGTGCGCAGTGAAGGCCTCAATAAACCAGTCCGCATTCCTGCGCTGAACGGGGCAGAGTGGGGGCATCTGCTCCGTTCTCTGGAGACCGTCAAAGGTCTTGCGTAATAAATACCGCCCCGGAAGGGGCGGTATTTAACCCCGGGCTTGCAGCTGGCTTGCGCCAGCGCTGCCCCAACCAGGGCCGCTTCGCGTCCCCTTTAGGGATACGGGCCTTGCCCGCCACTTCCTTCCGGCGTTTCCCTTTTCGTTCCCGGACTCATCGCGGTCTGCCTTTGCCGTGAAAGACACTGGCCTGGACCGTTCACCCTGCAAGGGCACGGCTAAAGCCTGCTTTCCTCCCCCGTTCGCACGCCTTCCCGCTGGTCAGTCGCTTGCGCTGCGGCCTCGGACAGCTCCCTTGCAGGCCTCACTGAAGGTCCAGACCGGTCATTTCATCACGGCAACGGCCTCCAGCGATGGTGAATCACCATCAAAAGGACGACGCCAGAAGAAAATCACTTTATAACCCCTGAGGAGAATCATTATGGCCCGTCTATCATCTATTTTCCGCTCTGCTAACGTCATCCGTAAAGAACGCGCGCTTACCAATGATGAACTCATGCGCTTCGTTCCTAGCGTCTTCTCTGAGGGGTTCGAGGTCCAATGATGTAAAAAACCACGCTAAGACACTAATTCATTGTGTATATTAAAATTTAGTGGTCTTAGCTCACCCTTCAAAATATCTTCCGGTAACGAAAACGTATAATGTCCCAACATATTTATATGGCCATGCATCAGCGGCGATAATCTTGCTAGGTGTTCATCTTCAGGTATTTCCCCCGATTTGCGAAGATGTGACAATGCCTCCTGCATGTAAATGGTGTTCCACAGCACAACCGCATTGGTTACCAGGCCCAGGGCACCTAGTTGATCTTCCTGACCTTCACGATAGCGTTTTCTGATCTCACCACGTTGTCCGTAGCAAATGGCCCGAGCCACGGCATGGCGTCCTTCTCCCCGGTTGAGCTGAGTGAGTATCCGACGCCGGTAATCCTCATCATCGATATAGTTGAGAAGATACAACTTCTTGTTGACCCGACCCACTTCCATAATTGCTTGAGCCAGACCAGATGGTCGGCTGCTTCTCAACAGTGAGCGAATCAGCTCCGATGCATGGATGGTCCCAAGCTTCAGTGAACCCGCCATTCGCATCATTTCATCCCATTGAGATTCTATTTTCGACAGTTCAACACATCCCCGGGCCAGCTCATCTAGGGCACCATAATGAGCCGTTTTATCTGCCCGCCAGAATATCGCCCCACCTGCATCGGCCAGACTAGGAGAGAACTGGTAGCCCAGCAACCAGAACAGGCCGAAAATGATATCGCTGGATCCTGCTGTATCGGTCATGATTTCTACGGGGTTCAGCCCGGTCTGCTGCTCAAGAAGCCCTTCCAGTACAAAGATGGAATCACGAAGCGTACCGGGAACGACAATGCCATGGAAACCGGAATACTGATCGGAGACGAAGTTGTACCAGGTAATGCCGCGTCCTGAACCAAAGTATTTACGGTTTGGACCGGAATTAACCGTTTTAACCGGTGTGACAAAACGCATACCATCTGCGGAGGCCACCTCCCCACCTCCCCAGTACCCCGCGAGCGGCAGCGTGGACTGAAAATCAACCAGTCGTGCATTAGCGCTGACCAGCGTTTCCGCCTGAAGAAAATTTTGTTTAACCCAGCTCAGACGATGGCGAGTAAGCGCGGGAATATTATGCTTTATCAGAGGTTCATGCCCTATATTGCAGGCTTCCGCCAGCAGTGTTGCGCACAGACTGATCTGAAGATCCTGCGCCCGTGCACCTGATTCACTGACGTGGCTGAATTCGCGGGTAAAGCCGGTTCGGGCATCTATTTCAAGCAACAACTCAGTCAGATCAACGGGTGGGATCAGTTCTCTTATCCGACGAATCAATTGTCTCAGTGCCGGTGGCTCATCCAGTTTATCCAGGCTGCTGATCGTCAGTGAGGGATGTTTACCTTCATTGCTGATGCTGACCGCAGCGTTGCAGGCAAAACGTGAAGCCACCGATTTCCATGTGTCATCAAGTCGCGTAGCCAGTTGCTCTGCTGCTTTAGCTCCGTCAGATGGATGACCCAGTGCCCGACATACCGGGATCCGTTGTGCCTGCCATTCAGCTCCCTGAAGCAATTTCTGGCGTGGATCACCCCACCGATCACTGTTCTCCAGCCAGAGGTCACGACGACGTAAAGCATCCTGAAAACGTTCGAGAAGGCACAATGAGTAACCGGCGCGTAGAATCCGGCCTTCTCTGTCGTATACCAGACGTTTCCAGGGGCCGGAAATGATGTGCTCTGGTGCATCGTCGAGAATTCGCTTTTTTGAGCCACTCAGTTCGGCCAGATAATGGATTGCTGACAGCGTGTGCTCCCCGGCTGGAGTTGCCTGAAAATGTAAGTCACGCAACATCGCGGACAGGAAACGCTTCACTCGCCCATATTGCTCCACCATTTCATCCTGAAAATGAGCGTCCTGCGGGCGGGCCAGCTCATTTACCTTGCCCACGGATTCAGCCAGTTTGTCCTTTGGTATGCGGGGAAAAATAGCCTGTCTCAGTGCTGCCTCATCCGTGTTTTCATCAAGTAACAGCGTACATGCCCGCGCCAGTAATAGCGCGGCACGATCAAGATCCTTAAGGGTCCTGAGTCGTTTTTTCTGCCCGATATTTTTAGCCGAACGCGTGATATCCAGTATCAGCATGTCCAGAACATCCACGGCTTCGTCAAGCGCCGAAACTTCCTGCGCTTTGACAAATGCAGTAAGCACGGCCAGTCGTCGTTCTTCAGGCACTCTGGCTATGTATTTTACCGAGGCCATACCGGCGTAGCGGGCCAAATTACGCAACTGGATGGCTGGCAGACCAGAGAAATTCAGCCGGGAAAACTCCATGCAACGCAATCGGGTATATCGCTCCAGAGCGTCAGTAAAGGCCGGCCCGCTGATAGTGACTGGACCTTTTCGCATCTCCTCCAGTACCGATATACGCTGCCCTTAAGGTATTTCAAGTAAACCGTCCAGTTGTGCTTTCTGCCAGCTGTCAGGCAATAAAGCCAGCATTCGCCACAATCGTCGACTTGCCCGCTCACGTACTTCGCCAATCATCCTTGTAAGCGTTGAGGCGGCGGGGAGCAGGATTTTATTTTGCAGCAACCATGCGGTAGCAAAATCAAACAGCAAGCCTGGGCGCTCATTACTGAGCCAGGCGCGAGTATAGAGCAAACGCTTCAGTCGGAACGTCCAGGGGAACTCACCAAAATCATGATAATCATAATAGAGTCTGATAATCCCCTGGTGCTCCCAGCGAGTATTTTCTCTTTCAGCATATCGGGAAAGGATCTCTGGTCGGCTGATGTTCAGCTGCGCCGCAATGTAACAACGGATGCATGAGGGAATTTGAAGGGGATCAGGAAGAAACGTTCCCAGGAAGCGCGCCGTAGTCAGCTGAAGTGCAATCCCCAACCGGTTATGTTTTCCTCGGCGCTGATTAATAAAAGCAAGGTCACGCTCATCCAGATGAAAATACCGGGCCAGCTGAACCTCATTTGGCTCTGCCGCATAGCGACCGTAGTTTTCTGTCTGTTCGCTGGTCAGAAAGTCATCACTCATTGTGCATCCTTTCGTAAACGGGTATTGAACTCAATTCTTGTATGTCTCAAATGTTATAAATTTTGAGACTGCTCAAAATGGCTTCAAACATGAGTATCAAAAGTCGCGATTTATACTTTATGATACTACGCAGTATCAATATCGATTTGTGAGACCAATATGGCATTACTGGGATATGCAAGAGTATCAACCAGCCATCAGAAACTGACGTTGCAGATCTCCGGGCTGAAATCTGTAGGTGTCAGGGATGACAGAATTTTCACTGACATGATGTCGGGAGCCACGGACGAACGTGAAGGGCTACAACGGTTGCTTGCCCGTGCGGAAAAAGACGACATCATCATTTGTACAAAAATGGATCGGCTTGGCCGCAATACAGCGGACATGATCCACATTGTTGACGTTTGCTATAAAAAGGGGATCGCTATTCGTTTTCTGGATAATGGTCTCAGTACTGAAGGGGCTATGGGTAAAATGGTTATACAGATACTTGCGGCCGTAGCAGAAGCAGAGCGAGAGCGTATTCTGGAGCGAACTTATGATGGTCGGGTAGCCGCCATGGCTGCGGGGGTTAAATTTGGTCGCAAGCCCCATCAAAAATCGGCAATGGCACAGGAGCTTATCCAGCAGAAGATACCTAGTAAAGGTGTGATGGAGAAAACTTGAATTTCCCGGACTACCTATTATCGCCTAAAAAGGCTTAAAGAGAACAAATAGTAAGCTATTCGGAATGTTTAAGCGTACACTGAGATCCAACGTCTCTGCTGGATAAAAAATATGTCTATTTTTTATAGCTTTAAGATGTTTCGTGACAAATCAGTAGATGTCACATGTCCTAAATGTTCTCGCATAGCTCAACAGCATACGCATAAATTAAGAAAAAAAATGACGATGGTCTGTCCTCACTGTGGGCATTATTTTCGGGGTGGGGAAGATTAGAGATGATGAGCAATAGTTGAGTGCTATTTGTAGTTAAATAGTTCTTTTCCATTTAACCAGGTGTACTCTAATTCTTAATATTGCATATGTTATTTTCAGGAGTGCATTGTGATTAATTTATGAGGGCGTTCTACATGATTGCATATTTCATGCTAATTCATCGTTATCCAAATCAATTCAAGAGATTATTTAAATCTATTTATCATGAAAAAAATCATTATATCGTACATATTGATAAACGTGCCGGTAGAAAAATATTTGATGAAATAATTTTATTTTTGGGTGGTTATGAAAATGCATCAATATTAGAAAGCAAAGAAGCTATATGGGGAGGGTATAGTTTGGTTGATGCACAGTTGCGTGGTATTGAAAAGCTTGTAACCAGTGGTGGAACATGGGACTATTTCATAAACCTAAGCGGTCAGGATTTTCCATTAAAAAGTCAGGAAGTTATAATGGGGTATCTTAGTGCATTTGATTGCTGCGAATTTATAAAAGTAGTTAATCAAAATTTAATTAGACCGGAAACCATGCACAGAATAAAAGACTATGTAGAGGAGATAGATGGTGAGTTGGTAATATCTACTACATCTAACAGAGATTTTTTGACAGGGGTTACGCCATATATAGGTAATCAGTGGATGATACTAAGTAAGAATTTTTGCGAGTTTATTACCTATAGTCCAGAACTGGCAGTTTTTAAAGAATTTTATCGCAATACATTAATTGCAGATGAAAGTTTTTTTCAGACTGTATTGATGAATACCACATTTAAATCCAGAATAATTTATGATGATAAAAGAGAAATTGACTGGATTGAGTCAAGTGATATTAAGTTGCGCCCTCGTGATTTCTTGACCAGTGATTCGAAAATGCTAGTAAACAGTAAGAATTTATTTGCCAGGAAATTTGATGAGAATATAGATACCGACATTCTCAGTATACTTGAACGCAGCATTGAGCAATCGGTAATTAGCGATATATTATATTAAGAACCTTTATCTCATTCCAACCAGTCACTGTAAGTGACTGGTAAATAAGGGGTCAGAGTGAATTTTTGCACTGCTGACCCTGGAGCCAATTAAAGTCTGCCGTTAGTACGTTGATTGTCTCTGAGTACATCAATTGCGGTCTGCATCGCAACTTTATTATCTCTTCTTTTTGGATTTTTCTGCATCACCTGCAGATATTCAAGCAGCGTCCGGGTATTAATCGCTCTGCCCTGTTTACCAACAACCAGCACGGCTTCGCCAAGGATGATTTTCACTGGAGGCAATTGAGCCGGGTACCAGTCGAGGGTGTCTTCTGATTTCATCATTAATTTCTCATGGTAGGGCATTCTATCACAGATAAGGGTTTTATGCCTGAACTGAAATTACCATCATCCCTTGTCAGATTTAGTCAAGGAATTCATTGCTGTTTTTGACCGTTCAGAAAAATATGCCGCCTCTAGGCGATACTGGCACCAATTGAAAGTGTAAACAAAACCTGTCTTCTTTATTATCTCTAAATATGTTCAAGAAATGCACTTAGCGTGAGTTATCATTTCGTTGGGTTTTCCTCACATAAAACTAAATTTTTCAGGTGGTTAATCGCTTAACGTGGTTTTTTACACGAATGGACCTCAAACCCCTATTAAGGTTGAAGCGTTCTCTAACGTGTTCAGGCTTGTTCTTGATAGTGAAAATGCAGATGTTGGTATCAAGCATGAATTTCAGCATCAGAAACCTTCCCTCTCCTGCTCAGGGGGCTGTTCCCGGCTGCTCATGAAATCGGTGCTGACGCATTCGCCATTAAACCAGCTATCCCAGCTCTCTCCGGCCGGCGTAATGAGCCTGCTTCTGCCAACGGCAATAACTTCGACGTGTTTCACGCCTGCCGGAAAGGAAATCGATTTAGGCAATCTGACGGCCTGGGTCCGGTTACTCAGGAAAAGTGTTGTATACATGGCGGCCTTCTTATCTTGGATATACGTGTTGTATATCCAGTATGGGGTGGCAGGGTGTATCTGTCAAAGGGATATACGCCTGAATTTTATTGACGGCAGCCGGGGAGGATATACCGGATGATGAGCATCGGCTCGGTTAAATCCGCCGGAAGCGCGGGTAATTACTACACCGACAAAGACAACTACTACGTCATCGGCAGTATGGGGGAGCGCTGGGCCGGAAAGGGCGCTGAAGCGCTGGGGCTCTGCGGCGGGGTAGACCAGAAGGTCTTTACCCGCGTGCTTGAAGGCCGTCTTCCGGACGGCAGCGACCTCAGCCGGACTCAGGATGGCACCAATAAGCACCGCCCGGGCTACGACCTGACCTTCTCCGCGCCCAAAAGTATCTCGGTAATGGCCATGCTGGGCGGCGATAAGCGTCTTATTGAGGCTCACAACCGCGCGGTGGAAACCGCCCTTAAGCAGGTGGAGGCGATGGCCTCCACGCGGGTAATGACAGATGGTAAGAGTGAGACGCAGCTCACCGGCAATCTGGTGATGGCGCTGTTCAACCACGACACCAGCCGTGACCAGGAGCCGCAGCTGCATACCCACGCCGTGGTGGCCAACGTGACCAGGCAGGGTGTCGAGTGGCGCACGCTCAGCACCGATACGGTGGGCAAGACCGGATTTATCGAGAACGTCTACGCAAACCAGATAGCCTTTGGCCGCCTGTACCGTGCCGCGCTGAAGGATGACGTCACGGCGATGGGGTACGAGAAGCAGACGGTCGGTAAACACGGCATGTGGGAGCTTAAAGACGTCCCCACTGAGCCCTTTTCGAGCCGCAGCAAAGCCATTCAGGCGGCGGTCGGGGAGGATGCGTCCCTCAAATCCCGCGACGTGGCGGCGCTCGACACCCGCCGGTCCAAGCAGAAGGTGGACCCCGAACAGCGCCTTGTGGAGTGGATGCAGACGCTGAAGGAGACCGGATTTGATATCCGGGCATACCGTGAGGCGTCAGACCAGCGCGTGCAGAAGGGAGGCGTTCCCGTTACCGCCTCTGAGACGCCTGACGCCGGCGCCGCCGTCGGCCTGTCAGTCGCGATGCTGAGCGACCGGCGGGCGCGGTTCACGTACTCCGAACTGCTGGCCACCACGATCGGGCAGCTGCCCGCGCAGGCGGGCATGGTGGAAATGGCGCGCGAAGGCATCGATGCCGCGATACAGAACGGGCAGCTTATCCCGCTGGACAAAGAGAAGGGGCTGTTCACCTCAAACATCCACGTACTGGACGAGCTGTCGGTGTCGGCCATGACCCGTGACCTGCAGCGAACGGGGCAGGCGGACATTTATCCGGATAAGGGCGTAACCCGCAGCCGGCCATACGGCGACGCCGTGAGCGTGCTGGCGCAGGACCGTCCCCCGGTGGCCATCATTTCGGGTCAGGGCGGGGCGGCCGGCCAGCGTGAGCGCGTGGCGGAGCTGGCCATGATGGCGCACGAGCAGGGGCGTGACGTACAGATTATCGCCGCCGACAGGCGTTCACGCAGCGCCCTTATGCAGGATGAGTTCCTCAGCGGTGAGCATATCACCGACAGGCGGGGGCTGACGGAGGGCATGATTTTTACGCCCGGCAGCACGCTGATTGTCGACCAGGGGGAAAAGCTGACCCTGAAGGAGACGCTCACGCTGCTCGACGGCGCGCTGCGCCACAACGTCCAGCTGCTGATTGCCGACAGCGGCCAGCGAACCGGGACCGGCAGCGCCCTGACCGTGATGAAAGAGGCCGGAGTAAACACGCTGGCGTGGCAGGGCGGTGAGAAGACGCAGGTCTCGGTTATCAGCGAGCCCGACCGGCGGCAGCGCTATGACCGCCTGGCCGCGGACTTTGCGCGCAGCGTTCGCGCCGGGGAACAGAGCGTGGCGCAGGTCTCGGGACCGCGCGAGCAGGCGGTGCTTGCAGGCATTGTCCGCGAGGCGCTTAAGGCGGGAAAGGTGCTGGGCGGGCGCGAGGTCAGTATCACCACGCTGGAGCCGGTCTGGCTCGACAGCCGCCATCAGCAGGTGCGCGACCACTACCGGGAGGGGATGGTCATGGAGCGCTGGAACGGCGAAGCGCGCACCCGGGAGCGCTTCGTCATTGACCGCGTGACGGGCCGCAACAACAGCCTGACGCTGCGCAACGCGCAGGGGGAGACGCAGGTGACCCGCCTGTCTGAGCTCAACAGCAGCTGGTCGCTGTACCGCACCGGCACGCTGCAGGTGGCCGAAGGCGACCGCCTGGCGGTGCTGGGTCAGGCGCAGGGGGCGCGGCTGAAGGGGGGTGATACGGTGACCGTTAAGGCGCACGGGGAGGCGGGGCTCGTCGTCAGCCTGCCCGGTCGTAAGGCTGACGTGGTCCTGCCCGCCGGCGACAGTCCGTTTACGGCGGCGAAGGTGGGCCAGGGCTGGGTGGAGTCACCGGGCCGCTCGGTAAGCGACAGCGCCACGGTCTTCGCCTCGCTGTCGCCGCGCGAGCTGGATAACACCACGCTGAACAAACTGGCGCTCAGCGGTCCGCAGGTGCGGCTTTATTCCGCGCAGATGGCGCAGAAGACGACGGAGAAGCTGTCGCGGCAGTCCGCCTGGAGCATCGTGTCTGAACAGATTATGGATGCGTCCGGGCGCGGGCGTCTCGGGGATGCCCTGGCTCACCAGAAGGACAGCCTGCACACGCCGGCGCAGCAGGCTGTCCATCTGGCCATTCCATCACTGGAAGGTAACGGCCTGGCGTTCACCAGGCCGCAGCTGATGGCCGCCGCGAAAGACTTTGCGCAGGGCAGCCTCAGTCTGCAGGCCATCGAAAAGGAGGCGGAACGTCAGGTGCGCAGCGGCGAGCTGCTGTCGGTGCCGGTATCGCAGGGAAACGGCCTGCAGCTGCTGGTCTCCCGGCAGTCATACAACGCCGAAAAAAGCATCACCCGGCACGTCCTTGAGGGAAAAGAGGCCGTCTCCCCGCTGATGGCAGGGGTGCCGGACGCGCAGCTGGCGGGGCTGACTGACGGACAGCGCAACGCCACGCGCATGATACTTGGATCCACCGACCGTTTTACCCTGGTACAGGGCTACGCGGGGGTGGGTAAGACCACCCAGTTCCGGTCGGTCATGTCGGCCATCGGTACGCTCCCGGCTGAGCAGCAGCCCCGCGTTATCGGCGTGGCCCCCACCCACCGGGCGGTAAGTGAAATGCGCGACGCCGGCGTGCCGGAATCGCAGACGCTGGCGGCCTTTATTCACGACACGCAGCAGCAGCTGCGCGGCGGCGAACGGCCTGACTTCAGCAACGTGCTCTTCCTGGTGGATGAAAGCTCGATGGTCGGCAACGCCGACATGGCGAAAGCTTACGGTCTGATTGCCGGGGACGGCGGTCGTGCGGTCTCCAGCGGCGATACCGACCAGCTGCAGTCCATTGCGCCCGGCCAGCCCTTCCGCCTGCTGCAAAAGCGCAGCGCCATCGACGTGGCGGTGATGCAGGAGATTGTGCGCCAGACCCCTGAGCTGAAGCCCGCCGTCTACAGCCTGATTAACCGCGACATTGGCAGCGCCCTGACGACCATAGAGCGCGTGGCGCCGGCACAGGTGCCGCGTCAGGCGGGCGCATGTCGGCCGGACAGCTCCGTCATGGAGTTCAGCCGCGAACGGGAGCATGCCATCGCGTAGGCGGTGGCATCCGGTGACCTGACGCCCGGGGAGCAGCCGGCAACCTTGCTGGAGGCCATCGTGAAGGACTATACCGGGCGTACGCCAGAGGCGCAGGCGCAGACCCTTGTTATCACGGCCCTGAACGCCGACCGCCGCCAGGTGAACGCCATGATCCACGATGCCCGTCGGGATGCCGGCGAGGTGGGTGAGAAAGAGGTCACGCTGCCGGTGCTGACGCCCGCGAATATCCGCGACGGCGAGCTGCGGCGCATGGATACGTGGGAGGCATCCCGCGACAGTCTGGTCCTGCTGGACCGCACGTATTACAGCATTGCGGCGCTGGACAGGGATGCGCACCTGGTGACGCTGAAGGATGCGCAGGGCAACACCCGCAGCCTGTCGCCGGCGCAGGCGGCGACGGAGGGCGTCACGCTCTACCGTCAGGACGCCATAGCCGTGTCGGAAGGGGACCGGATGCGCTTTTCGAAAAGCGATAACGAACGGGGCTTCGTGGCCAACAGCGTCTGGTCGGTCAGTGAGATAAAAGGTGACAGCGTCACGCTGACAGACGGCAGGCAGACCCGCACGGTTAACCCGGCTGCGGAGCGTGCGGAGCAGCATATCGATCTGGCCTACGCCGTCACCGTCAACGGCTCTCAGGGGGCGAGCGAGCCGTTCTCCATCTCCCTGCAGGGTACGGAGGGCGGGCGCAGGAAGATGGTGAGCTTTGAGTCAGCCTACGTGGCGCTGAGCCGCATGAAGCAGCACGCCCAGGTCTACACCGACAACCGGGAGAAATGGGTGGCCGCGATGGAGAAGTCGCAGGCGAAAAGCACGGCGCATGACATTCTGGAACCCCGCGGGGACCGGGCCGTCGCGAATGCCGCCCGCCTGACGGCGACGGCAAAAGCGCTGGGTGAGGTGCCTGCCGGTCGCGCTGCGCTGCGCCAGGCCGGGCTGCAGCCCGAAAGCTCAATGGCGAAATTTATCTCGCCGGGGCGGAAATACCCGCATCCGCACGTGGCGCTCCCGACCTTCGACCGCAACGGCAGGCAGGCGGGCGTCTGGCTGAGTACCCTGACGTCCGGAGACGGGCACCTTAAGGGATTCGCTGGCGAAGGTCGGGTGATGGGCAGCGGGGACGCCGCGTTTGCCGGCCTGCAGATGAGCCGCAACGGGGAGTCGCTGCTGGCGCCCGATATGCCGACGGCGGTGAAGCTGGCGCGGGAAAATCCGGACAGCGGGGTGGTGGTACGGCTGCCCGGCGGAGAGGGGCGCCCCTGGAATCCCGGTGCCATTACCGGGGGGCGGATCTGGTCAGATGGCGTTCCGGACGATGTGGTCACCTGTACGCAGCGCGGCGAAACGCTGCCGCCGGAGGTGCTGATGCAGCAGTCCCGGGAGGCTGAGGTACAGCGGGAGCTGGATAAGCGCGCAGAAGAGGCAGTCCGTGAAATGGCCCGCAGCGGCGACGGGCCGGCCGGAGGGGCTGACGTCGCCGTGCAGGATGTGATGCGGGATACGGACCGGGTAAAAGAAATGCCGCCATCCCCTGTCACGCTGCCGGATGCGCCGGAAGAGCGCCGTCGGGATGAGGCGGTGTCACAGGTGGTGCACGAGAGCGCGCAGCGGGACCGCCTGCAGCAGATGGAGCGCGAGACGGTGCGCGTCCCTGAGCGTGAAAAGACCCTGGGAGGAGACTGAAATTCGGGCTGAAAACCATCCGTTATTCCCCCTGGTTGTGGCGGCCGACTGCTGGCTGCAGCGTCTGCTCATATGGACGCCGGGGCAGGCTGACCTGATTAAAACCGTGGCGCTGCTCCTGATGGTGGGAGACCACCTCAGCATGCTGTGCGGGCTCAATAACGACTGGCTTCGCCTGGCCGGGCGGGGAGCGTTTCCGCTGTTCGGCCTGGTGTGGGCCCTGAACCGGCTCTGGATATGGGCGGGGGTGGCGCAGGGCGGCTGGATACTGGCGGGGCTGCGTCCGGACCTGGGCAATATCCTGTTTGCCTTCGCGGTCAGCGGTCAGGCGCTGGCGCTGATGCAGCGGCACGGACCCCGCATCTGGCCCCTGTCACTGATGCTGGTGCTGGCCTGGCTTCCCTTCTCGGGGGGCAGCTATGGCCCTGCCGGCGTCATGATGCTGCTGCTGGCCTGCGGGGTCTGCATGACGGGGAGGCGCACGACGCGCACGGGGCTGGCATGCTGTCTCGCGCTGGCCATGCTGGCCTGCGGACGGCGCGGCTCTTGCCATTGCGGGGCTGGTGATACCCGGCATAGTCCTGACGGTGCTGAGCCGCACCTGCAGTCGGGTCACGCGTTTCTGGCCACGGGAGTTTTTCCCGCTGTTCTACGCCGCGCACCTCGCCGTTATCGGACTGATCGCGATGTAACATCAGCCGGTTCAGGATAAGGTAGAGTAGTGCGATAACGATGAAACAGACGTATCCGGAGGAAAAAATGAAAGAGCAGGGGCGCCCCACGCTGACGCTGCGCCGTAAAGCGGCACCTGAAGGTCAGGACAGCGGCAATGACGGCGGTGAGGAGCGACAGGCGGGGACGGTCAGCGTAAGGCGCAGAAGGACCGGCGTGGTAAACGCCGCGCCGGCCAGAAGGGAAAAGCCGCAGGTTGCGGATGAGAAGGCGCTTCAGGCGCAGGATAAGGCGGCCCGGAAAGCGGAGAGGGCCCGTCAGTGGGCGGAGGAGCAGACAAGGGTGTGCGCGGCGCTGAAGGCTGAAAGGCACAGGCCTGCTCCAGAGCCTGTGTACCGGAAGGTGATGCCGCCTGATGACGCGCTCGCGCTCCTGGAGGGCTGCTGGCCCGCCCTGGTGGTGGAGGGAAAACCGCAGCTTCTGGCGGTCGGTATCCGGGAGGCGATGCTGGCAGACATTCGTGAGCGCGGGCTGGGTATCTCCGGGAAGGCGCTGAAGCGCTGCCTGTCGGCGATAACCCGTTCAGAGGTATACCTCAATGAGATGACGGCGGGTGCCTGGCGTAAAAACCTTGCCGGAGAACCGGTAGCGCAGGTGGGAGTGGACGATGCTGCCTATGCCGCAAAGCGTAAGGCACAGGAAAGCAGGAAGCGACAGCGCAGGGCGACCAGGGAGAAAGCCGCCTGCGGGGTGACGAGCTAAACGCGATATACAGCACCACTCAGACCGGACGAAAACGACGGAATATAACGAATTTCTGTCGTTTTCGTTGCCCGCCACCGAATGAATATAACCAAATCTGCTCATGGATGTTTCGTTATGCCGGTTATGAAGCAGGTCGGCATTACATCCTGGGGAAGTTGCTTCATTCAGTTCAAATTCAAACCTGCACCATGTCTGTTATGGTCTTATATATAAATAACGTCATTATTATCACCGGCTCAGCCAGAGTAACAATTGAAAGGGTGTGCGTGGTAAATATGCGCGGAAAATCACGAATACGAAAGGGAGGGGAATAAAATGGTGAAGATAACGATTGAATATCGGGAGGGAGCGTAATGATGAAAGCCGGCGCAGTGTTGTTCATTGTATCCCTGCTGATACTGGCATGCCTTCTGACCCGCGTACTGCCGGTAAGACGGTCACGTTCTCCGCTTATCAGACGACTGAAGGAGGCGGGCATCAGGCCGGGTGACACCGAAAAACTGATGGCCGGCGGCGTTTTCTGGAAGCGTCAGTCGCAGCTGATGACCGACCGGGAGGTGCATTTTATGCAGGGGCTCTTCCGGACGGTGGACATGAGGCGGTGGTATCTGTGCCCGCAGGTCAGGGTGGCTGATGTCGTGCAGATTACGCCGCGCGTCAGGGGCCGGAGCCGGACGTGGTGGAAGCTTTTTCACATGGCGGCACGGTGGCACTGTGACGTGGTTATCGTTGACCGCAGGACGTTTCGCGTGGTGGCCGCTGTGGAGCTCGATGATGCGTCCCATCTGAAGAAGAGTCGCCGCAGGCGTGACATTCTGCTGGACGAGGTCATGCGCCAGGCGGGCCTGCCGCTGCTTCGAAGCCGCGATGCCCGTGAGCTGCAGGGAATGATACGGGACTTTCTGAAAGCGTACGCGGCTGAAGCCGGAGTATCCGGTGAGTCAGATGCCGTCACTCAGCAAAAGGCGGGCTGAATGATTAAATTAAGATGCGCTTAAATTACTCCCTGCCCGTATCAGTCCGGAAATAAAAATTCCACACTAAGAAATTGCGATTTAATACTTGTAATTACAAATTAGCTGAATTTCAGCGATAAGCTTGTGCTGGTTTTTAATTACTATCCCTCGAAAGTTAAGTGTGAACTTCAGTTTTTAATTGAAAAGGTGATGCATGAAATTAACTAAATATACCCTAATGGTGTTTTTCTGCTGTCTGATTTTACTGTTTGCCTGTCTGGCAATAAGCAGCGTTCAGTCTGAGGGGGTGGTTTGAAAACATATGTGTTGATGAGCATGCCGTTATTTCTCTGGATGGTTTATCAGCGCGTTACTGCGATGACTGAAAAGGCCCGCCCCCGTGAAAGCGATGAAGTCACCTTCATGATGATGGTGGAGCAGGTACGGCAATATGAAGAGGCAGAGCGCGTGGCCGGTGGCAGCCGGCTTCTGAAAGGCATTCTTGAGTGTCGCGGGGTGGCACGGGCGATAAGGCGGCCTGAGTGCGAAGACGCATCCCTGACGCTCAGCCGTGTGGCTTACATTGAGCAGCTGATGAATGCCCTGGTTCCCGGGCTGTGCAGGAGAATGCCGGAAGGTGAGCGGCAGATGTGGATGCGGATGCTGAACGAACCGGCCCCTGGGGAAGGCGCTGCAGGTGAGCGCCGCACCGGAAAACCCGCCATTCAGGCCGCGCCGGGGAATGAGGGGGAGGGGTTGCGCCTGGTATCCGGAGATGCGGAGTGGATGGAAGGAGGTAAACCATGAGTTTCTTCAGCTACTTTCGTCTCCGCGCCGCGCAGCAGGTGCTGTGCGTCTCTTACAGCGTGCCGGTGGCGCTATTCCTGACGACGGCGTTCTCGTCATTCGGTACGTGGTCCGTTTCGTTGTTCTGGGCATGCCTTACGGCATTGATGGTACTCACATGGGGCGGGCTGGCGCTGTACACGCGGGAGACTGACCGGGTTCGCAAGCTTGCTGCCTCGCGGGAGGCCACCATCCGCAAAGGTAAATGTGTCGTTGTGGCCAGGATGAAGGCGCATGAGAAGGCACAGCTGATGTGGGAGGTGCTGCAGGACGATGATGTTGTCCGCCGTCAGCTGCAGGCGTGGGGGCGCTGCATCCTGCGTTATCTGACGCTGAGCTTCCGGTATCTGCCGTCTGTCGTTCTGATGGCCGCCTGCCTTGTGTTCTGGCTGTAGCCTGAAGAGGGCGTGAAGCTGGTCGAATCTATCAGGAAGTGCCCGCCTGAAAGCATTGTCCGGTGGGCCGCGGGAGGGCTGACTTCAATGTATCTCATCACCGGGCTGGGCTGGATAACGTGTGACATCGTTCTGAACCGCCTTCCGGTTAACTGCTTTCGCGAAGCACTGCTGGCGAAAGTGGCGGCGTATCAGCAACACAATGGCGATGCGTCCTTTTCTTGTTCGGATGCGGCGGCTGTGAATGCTGAACTCAGGGAGGGCGGAAAATGATTGTTCCCTTCAAGGCTGACCGTGACCGGCAGGGGTACTGGTCGCATCCCGCGTATGCCCGCAGTGGCTGTAAAACAGCGGCAGATTTCAGCTGCTGGCTGAGGGCTCACGGGCTGCAGTGCTTCGTGATGACTATGCGCGACGAGGCGCCTGAAGTCTTTGCTGCCGGATTTACCGATGAAGCGCCGGACGCACGGGGGTGGATACCCGAACCGCCGGACGATGACGGCTGGTTTCTGGGCTCAGTCCATGATACCGACGACGGGCCTGTCTGCTACTGGTTCCGCAATACCACAAAGCCCTGACGCCTCCGCCAGGCGTCGTTGTCCAACCCCGGCCAGCGGGTGAAAACGAGTTTCTCCCGCTGCCGGCGTTTCTGAATAAATCAGTGAAGGAAATATTGTGAAAATTAACCGTACATTCGGCAGATGGTGTCTGTCAGCACTGGTTTCCCTTAACCTTTGTTTACCCGTGCCGATCGTTTATGCCGCGAGCACGGAGGCCGGGTTTTCCCCGGAAGGAACAGCCCTGCAGCTGGTTCTGAAAACCATCACGACCGCACAACATGAAATACGCCTGATGGGCTATTCCTTCACGTCGCCGGAGGTTGTCCGTTCGCTCATTGCCGCAAAACGGCGTGGTGTGGACGTCAGGGTAGTGCTGGACTGGAAAGCCAATGCCGGAAAGAACAACAGCGCAGGCAGAGCCGCCATGAACCTGCTGGCCGGTACGGGTATCCCGGTTCGTACAGCCAATGCGTGGAAAATTCTTCACGACAAAGTGATTATCGCTGATGGCCGTAATACCCAGGTGGGCTCTTTCAACTATTCTTATATTGCTTAAATAGCCGGAGCTTCATATTGCGGTCTTGTCTGATTTTAGCCCCTTACCAAGTGGGCATGTCAGAATCGCCGATATCTCCCCTCTGTCTTATAATCCAGTCTGAAGGGTCAGGTTGGTTTGGACGATCAGGAAAAAACCGACTGCGAATAAAGTCACGTGATGAACTTCACATTTATCATCATCTGCGCTCATATTATTCAACCTGTAATCAACCACTGGCGTTTTTCTGTATCCATCACAACCATTTCCGGTAAGGTTAAAAAAGGATTTGAACCTTTCACGGAGATGATAATGAAGGTAAAAGCATGGACAGTTTTGCCGATGTTGGCGTATCTGACGGCCTGTGCCGCCCCTGGCACAGAAAAATATCAGACCAGCATGGACAGCGTTACGGCAGAAAAAGTAAGCCGGATTATCCAGTCGGATGTCATTCCTTATAAAGGCGAAAACCATGGAGAAGTTATCAGCCGCGTGTCGTCTGCTTTTCTCGGAACACCTTATCAGGCGGATACGCTCATCGGCGGGCCCGGCACACCCGAAGCCCTTGTCGCGAATTTTAACGGAGTGGACTGCTTTACCCTGGCTGATTACGTTGAGGCCCTGGCCCGTAGCGATGATCAGAAATCGTTTCTGCATAATCTGGCCAGGACCCGCTACACCGCGGGCAATGTTGATTATCTCAGCCGCCGGCACTTCTTCTCTGACTGGTTCGCCACAGCGCCGCGCAATGCACGGGATGTAACACCGGATATCAGCCCTTATTATGTCGTTGTTGACAAGCAACTTAACCGTAAGCCTGATGGCGGCGAGTACATTCCTGGTCTGGGCATCCATCCTCGTAAAATAAATTACATTCCTGGAAAAGCCCTCAACCAGCAGGTCATGGACAACCTGAAAAACGGAGATTATATCGGCGTCTATTCTCCGCTTGACGGGCTGGACGTTTCACATGTGGGTATCGTAGTTCGCTACGATGGACAGGTGTGGTTCAGGAACGCTTCCTCACTTGCCGCAAACAGAAAAGTGGTGGACTCTCCGTTTATGGAGTACATGCACTCCAAACCGGGCATCGTTGTGCTGCGGGCTGAATGATAAAGTGAGTACCGGAGTCGCCTGCTGATAATAGCCGTCTGGCACAGGTATTGAAACCCCATGTTCAACAGGGCTGGGAGGCAATTATCATGTTAGTCTTCACCGTTCTGAGCCGTACGCCTGAACTGGCGAAAATGGCAGAGCGGCTTGGCATTATTGACGGGCAGCCCTTTCTCATCGGGGAAGATGGGACATTTGACCGTGATGTGAATGCCTTTTTGCGATCGCTGGTCGATCCATCAAGGCCGGGTCGGAATACCTGGCGTACCTATGCCTACCAACTTGCCCGCTTTCTGCGCTGGCTCGCACAGCAGCAAATTGCCTGGCGTGCCGTCGACCGCAGCGTCCTGCGCCTCTACTACACGCAGAGGCGCTTTAGCCAGAAGCGCCCCGTCTCAGCCCGTACGTGGAACAATATTGCCGCTGCCCTGACGCGGTTCTATGAGTGGGCCGCCATGACGGGGGAGATAGCGAAAAGTCCCGTAGCGTATCGCGACATCAGAGCGGGTCGCATGACGGCTGCCCCGGGCACACAACAGGTCCGGTCAGCTATCATGGAGTCAGTCTCAGCCCGCCCGGTTCGTTACCTTCCACTGAGAGTTTACCTTGCTCAGTTCAGGCCTGCTTTTAGCGGTACGCGCACATCAGAGCGGGATCGCGTCTTCGCCGATCTACTGATTTCAACGGGTATGCGCATTAATGAGGCAAACAGCCTGCTTCTGGGGGACCTGCCCGATCCCGATGCACCGGAATGCTGGGGAAAAAAGACGATTCCTCTGCGCCTTCACCGGGGGACAAAGGGCCGGAAAGTTCGGGTCATCCGTATTCCTGTGCACGTGCTTAGGTCAGTGTTCCGGTATATCGCAGAAGATCGTGATAATGCCGTTGCCCTGCTCCCCGCCAGTGACCGTCCCGCGGAACTGTGGCTGTCAGAGTCGGGCAGACCGATGAAAACGGCGCGGTGGCATGCTGTTTTCCGGCGGGCTTCAGAACGGTCAGGCGTGGCCTGTACTCCCCACATGCTGCGACATGCATTTGCCATTCATCAGCTGACGGCAATGATCTGGCTTTTGCTCTCCGATCCGGTATGGAGGGCACCGACACAGCAGCCTTATCAGGCGCTGCTCAGGAATCCTCTCAGGCAACTGCAGCAGCTTTTAGGTCATGCGAGTATGGCCACAACGTTCATCTACCTCGATTGCCTGGAGGAGGCGGACAAGCTGCTTGACGACAGTCTGGGTGACTGGACGGTGCCTTTACAATCCATGGTGGATGAGCAATGAAGTCAGAACATCAGCATCACATTCATGATGACACGCCCTGGCTGGCTCCCGGCGTGCTTGATCTGCGCGTTCGTTTCGGCAAAATTTTTGACCTCGGGGCGTATATTGAACGGCCCTTTATCGCGGAAATGGCGGGGGCTGCCGTCTGGCATATGACCCAGGTTGACGGCAGTCTGACGGCCTGGTCTTCCGTCAGGTCCGTGTTGTCGGCGTGGGGTCTTTTCTGCACCTTTCTGCTCAGCGATATTGCCTGCGGTCAGCCGGAACCCCTGACTGCCCGTGATTTAACGCCACATCATTTTGTCCGTTTTGTGGCCTGGCTGCTGCCGGCATACCCCACTCAGGGTTCGCGTTCAGAACGGTTTTACTGTCTGACCGGCTGTCTGCATGCTCTGCTGGCTAACAGGCCTGACATGCTACAGCCGGGGTTTGTGGTACCGGTTTTCCCCGAACGAATGGCAACCACGCCGGGCGTCAGGCGGGAGCCCTATACCGACGAGGAAATGTTTGAGATAGTGCGCGTATGTCGTGCAGAGATTGCCACGATTATTCACCGGTTCAGAATGGGGAAAAAGCTGATTGCGACAGGACGGGACCCGTCCGGATATCAGCGCGAGGCGTGGCGTTCACCGGCGAACGTTCTGTGGTATGTACATCACGCCATGAATGGCGCCCCTTTTCTTGATTCCTGTATCGACAAATCGGCGCATACCTCACTGGGTTCGGCTTTTGCGAAGTGGAAGGCCGGATACCCCTCAAGAGATGAGATCTATGGCTATCTGTATCCTCATATTGAGGATTTGACGCCGTTTATTATCCTGCTGCACGCGCTTCTGGATGAAAATCCGCACTGCATTATGGCGCTTAAGCTGAGCGATATTGAACCCACTGACGATCCGCGTTTTTGCCGTATTCGCTTCGTCAAAACGCGACCGATACACAAAGCGTTCACCAAAATCTACGGGAACGCTTCCATCTGGTCGCCCGGTCGTATTATCCGTATGGTTGAGCTCATCACCCGTTCATTACGCCAGTGGATACACGATCCCGATATCAAAGACAGGCTCTGGGTATTTCTTGCCCGCCGGGCAGAGGCGGTCCATGCAGTTCCACAGGGTGAAACCACCCGGATGGTGATGGCATTCGGAAAAAAACACGGTCTCCCGGGTCTTCAGCTCGCACGATTCCGTGTGACAAGCCTGTCCAGAGCGTACCGCCGTACCGGCAGTCTGACGCTGATTAAAGACAGGGCGAGGCATGCGCAGATGCAGACAACGACCGATTACTTAACCAATCCCGGTACGCATCAGCTGCATCAGGCCAGCATCAGTACGGCGCAGACGGAAGCGCTGATGCTCCTGGCCGGAACGGTTATTGCCCCAGCGTGTGATGAGCATGAAATCACACTGATATCAGACAATCTACGCACGGGCGCTGCGGAAGCCAGGCGCCTGATCGCCGGTGAACAGGACCTATTCGTCGCCTCCTGTCGTGACTTCTATAACCGGCCCGACGGCCCTCCGGATACGCCATGCGATCGACCATTTGCCTGTTTCTCGTGTCGTAATGCCGTCTGGACGAGCAGGATCCTGCCCAGGCTCATCCTGTTCAGGGATTTCCTTGCCCGTCAGAAGGCAGATCTACCTGCTGATGAATGGCAGCGGCGGTTTGGTTTTCCGTGGCGGGCAATCAATGAAGCCATTATTCCTTCGTTTCGTCCTGAAATTATCTCTCTGGCAGAGATGGCGGCCCGGGACGAGGTACTTCATATTCCTGCAACCATGAGGGAGTGCTGATGAGAGTTGTGAACAAAAGGGCTGCAAAGCGTATTTCTGAGGTTGTGCCGGAAGCCGTCGTCAGGCCTGAAACCCTTATAGCGAAAGGAGATGGCGTGATAACCCGCTTCTCCGATCCTGAGTGGAACGTCGCTCCGCTTATCGGTGCAACAAATATTCCGGCGGGTAATAAAGTGGTGCGATTCGATTTCGATATCACGCCCGGACAGAGGGGCAGCAGCGTGGTGGATCAGTCGCTGATACAGGTTGCCAAAGAGCTGGCTTACGCCCGGCTGCTGGTTCCTCCGCCCGGTATGCGCCGCAAATCGGCCAGCACGGTGATCGTTGATGTGAGTAATCTGAGCCTGTTCAGCCGCTGGCTGCTCAGACGTGGCGTCAGGCATTTCTCCGGTGTTACCCAGGAAATGGTCGATGGATTTCGTGAACACCTGATGTTAAACAGGGAGTGGGAGACGGGCGATCGCAGAGGGAAGCGGCAGACGCTGCAGATTGTCCTGATCCTGCGGACCCTGCAGCGCCTGTGGGAATACAGAGAAGTCCTTTCTGCCCCTCTTACATTTTATCCCTGGCAGGGGGTAAATCCGCGCATTGTCACCGGATTTCAGAAACACCGGGGAGAAGAGAATAAAACACCGGTCATTCGTAAGCGTCACATACAGACCGTATTGACGTTTATGCAGAAGTGAGAGCGGCTTTCCACGGCAGCAGGTCGCGCAGCCGGTTCACCTGCCAGTCCTGGATGTGACCCAGCACATAACGCAGCCACGCCTCCGGCTCCACGCCGTTCAGCCGGCAGGTGCCGATAAGGGAGTACAGTACGGCAGCACGCTCTCCGCCCGCGTCTGAACCGGCGAACAACCAGTTTTTCCGGCCCAGGGCAACGCCGCGCAGCGCGTTCTCCGCGATGTTGTTGTCGATCTCCGCCCACCCGTTGCTGCAGTACAGGTTCAGTGCGTCCCACTGCTTCAGCAGGTACGCGAACGCCTTTGCCGTGTCCGAGTGGCGCGACAGCACCGTCGTCTGTACTTGTATCCAGTCGTACAGCGACTGCATCAGCGGGGCGGTTTTCTCTTTCCTGGCCGCCAGCCGCTCGTCTGCCGGGCTGCCGCGTATCTCCGCCTCGATGGCATACAGTTTTCCGATACGTTCCAGCGCCTCAGTTGTTATATCCGTTGGCATTCTGACGTGAACGTCGTGGATTTTTCGCCGGGCATGGGCCATGCAGGCCGCTTCCGTGATGCGGCCGTCTTCGTACAGCGCGTTGTAGCCACCGTACGCGTCCGCCTGCAGGATACCGCCGTACCCGGCAAGGTGCCGTTGTGGGTGAACACCCTTCCGGTCAGGCGAGTACGCGAACCATAACGCAGGCGGAAGCTGTGAACCCGCGTTGCGGTCATCCCGCACGTAGACCCACAGCCGGGCCGTACGGGTTTTTCCGCTGCCCGGCTCCTGAACCGGTACCGGGATATCGTCGGTATGCACCTTACCCGGCATCAGCACGTACTGGCGCAGCAGGTCGTACAGCGGCTCCAGCAGCTCGCTGACCGCACCGGACCAGCGCCCCAGCGTCGCCCGACTCAGCTCCACGCCCTGACGGCGGTATATTTCCGACTGGCGGTAGTGGGGCGTATGTTCGGCGAACTTCGCCGTGACGATGCGCGCCAGCAGGCCGGGGCCTGCGTAGCTGCGCTCGATGGGTTTTGACGGCACGGGGGCCTGTGCGATATGGTCACAGCTGCAGCAGGCCAGCTTCGACCGCTGCGTTTCGACAACCTTAAAGGCGCTGCTGATGAGCTCCTCCGCCTCGCGCACCTGACGCTGCGTTTTCTCGCGCAGCTTTTCGGAGCTTTTGCCGAACTGCATGCGCTGAAGCTTAGCGACCAGCGCCTTCAGCCGGTTTATTTCGCTGGCGTACGCCGCCACCCGCTGTGAGAGCAGGCGGTTATACTCCGCCATTTTGCGGATGGTGGTCTGCTGCTCCTGCAGCAGTGCCCTGAGCCGGGCATTTTCATCGGGGTATGAGGTGTCCAAACCCACTTTAGCGCAGGTTACACCCGCAGGCCAGGGCGTTCCGTCCGCTGCGGATGCCGCCAGTTAATGCCTTCCAGCAGCATCGACAGCTGCGCCGGCGTCAGGTGGACTTTACCGTCACGGGTCACCGGCCACACGAAGCGCCCCCGCTCCAGCCGTTTGGTGAACAGGCACAGGCCGTCCCGGTCCGCCCACAGCACTTTTATCATGTCGCCCCGCCGCCCGCGAAAGATGAACAGATGCCCGCTGAACGGGTCATCCCGCAGCGTGTTCTGCACCTTTGACGCCAGCCCGTTGAAGCTGCAGCGCATGTCCGTCACGCCGGCAACCAGCCAGATGCGGGAGCCCGCGGGGAGTGATATCACCGGCATCCTCCCTGCATTTCCCGGATGAGCGTCTGAAGCAGTTCTGGCGTCAGCTTTCCACTGATACGCAGCGTACCGGCGGGCAGAACCAGTTCGCAGCAGGGAGACGCTTCCGCAGAGTGTGTCAGCGGGCTCACCGGCCTTTCGGTAGCGGTCAGCGTCACGGGGAGCAGTGCTGGCGTGCTGGCCGGAGTCCCTGACAGTTCCTGCTGATAACGCCGCCGCCAGTTGAACAGGAGATTGTCATTAATGTTATTTTCACGGGCAAGCTGTGCCACGCTGACGCCGGACTGCATCGACTGCTCCACCAGTGCGATTTTGAAGTCGCGGGGGAAGTTGGGTCGGCGGAGCCGTTTGCGGGCGACAGGGATTTCACAGGGAACAGGGGATACGGGAAGACCGGATGATTTTCGGGAGGCCTGTCGGTAAAGACGCTTATCCAGATTTTTGGCGCTGATTCGTGGCGATAAAGGCCAGGACAGTCCGGCCTTCCTGAAGCGAACAAAGAGATCGCAGGCCGTGGTTTTGGGGATACCCAGCCTGCGTCCGGCCTCAATACGCGGCAGTTTTTCTTCAAAGTGGAGGCGAAGTACCTCAAGGAGCCATGTCCGGTGTTTCACGCGATAGTGTCCATTAAAATGATGGACGCTATTTTCCCGGAACCGGAGGGTGCTGCACAGACGGTCTAAATGAGACGCTTACGGTCATTCCTGATGACATTGTGGCGGTAATGGGAAAACACGCCATCCGGTATATCGATATTTTCAGTGAAGACATTATACATCTGCGAACCCGGCTGGAAGATGTGCGGCGCGAGCGTCTGGCGCAGGGCCTCAGCTGGAAGCGGGTCCAGTCTGAGGTTTACTGGTGTATCTTCAGGCGCTTTAAGAAAAATCTTGCACTGACGCTCGATCCGGAGACGGGACAACCATGGCGTGGCGTGTGGTCTGCTTACTCCGAATTTCGGCATGAAGAGCGCATGCTGATCGCGGCCTGTTATATTGTCGTGGCCTGGCTGAGCGGCATGCGGGTCTCCGAAATCCTTGCCATCAGGGAGTCGCCGGTTTTTTCTGAAAAAGCACCCGATGGCCAGCCGCATCTGAAGGTTAAATCAACGCTGTTCAAGGGGATCCCGGAGCCGCAGGGGCGGAAAGAAACGTGGGTTATTGTGCCACCGGTAGCGGATGCGCTGAAAACGATAGCGGCGGCCACCGTCTGGTACCGATCCTGTCCAGATGATGTGCTCTTCAGAAACAGCATGGGGCAGCCTCTGAAAACGGGCGTCATTAATAAATACATCAACCGGTTCCGAGATCATGTGACGACCTTATTTCCGTTCTCACCAGTTCCTCCGGGAGAAGACGGTGGCCCGTGGCTGTTCCATACCCGGCAGTTTCGTCGCACGCTTGCCCGCCATATCGCACGACAGCCATTTGGGGTCATCGCAGGCATGCTGCAGTACAAGCATGTTCATGTTGTCACGTTTGAAGGGTATGCCGGCAGCGAAAATCTCAGTACGTGGCGGAGCCTGCTGAAGCAGGAGCGGCTGCTGGCTAATGCTGACTTTCTTGACGAGGTTGCGCATGACGTTGTGGACGGATGTGTTACCGGGCCCAAAGGTGAGCAGATGCTGCAGACGTTCCGTGGCAGCGCGGGAGACCGGCGGGATGACGACGTTGCTTATTATCTGCGGCATAAAGCGAAGCATTTTTATCCGGGTCTGCTGAATTACTGTTTTTTCGAACCTGAAACGGCAATGTGTCTGGCCGGAGAGAAAATGGATGCCCAGACATCGCCAGTCATGTCGTACTGCCATCCGGACCGGTGCGCGAATTCCTGCATATCGGCGAGGCATAAGCCCGCCTGGGAGAATGCCATCGCTGACGCGGAGGCCATGCGGCGGGTACCCAAGCTGAGTCCGCTGCAGCGTGTTGCGCTGGACCAGGAAATTGAACGTATGCGTAAAGCAATTATCCATCTGCAGGAGGTTCATCATGGCACGTAATCCCCGGCAGGAGGTGGCGTTGCGGCGCAAATATGCAATCAGCAGGGATGAAACCCGGATTGCCTTTGAGCAGGCGCTTGCTGACATTGCTGCAAATCCTTCAGCACCGGTCACAGAAAAAGCATTGTATGAAGCAGCGGGGCGCTCCCGGGCCACGCTGAACCGTTATCCGGATATTAAAGAACGACTGGCAGATATCCGGGCAGGCAGGGCATCAGAGAGTCCGGACAAAAGTAAAGTGGAACCAAAGCAGGAAGGGGGGAATCAGCGATTACGGGCTCTGCAGCAGGCCAGTACAACACTGGCACAGCGGGTGGCGATCCTGTCAGTGGCCGTTCAGGATCTTGAGCGCAGGAATTCGTCGCTGGTGAGGCTTCTGCGGCAGCATAAAGTCGCCATGCCGGTTGAACTGGTCGTTGATAACACAGGAGAAAAATAACACTTGCACTCAATATGAAACGGTATCGTATTGGCGTTGCCGTTGACTCTCAGTAATCACAAGCCTCCAGCAATAAAACACCTTCCCAGAACAAAATATAACTATTCCCGCAGCGCGGCCGAATCTAACTCCGAGAACGCCCTGGTGGTACGTGAGGTGCCGGCGCTGGCGCAGACCTATCTGGCGCACTGGCAGTCGCGATGGGACGGGGGCAAAGACTGGCAGTCCACATACTGAATTTTTTGCACTCCTCCCGCTATTCGATAAAACCAGTTCGCCAGTGGTTTTATCGGAAATAAAATAAATCCCTTAAAAAGTGAGCTGTGCTATCCTGCGAAAAAGTAATACTTTTCTGAGGATGCGGTTATGCCAACTACACAGCCTGCTACTGCTCAGCCAAAACATAAACAAACTAGAAATCGCAAGAATCCGATGAGTGATTCTGAACGACAATTATCTTATGTAGCGCGTAAGCGTGAAGCACTTAAAGAAATTAAGATTTTTGTAGAGCCAGAGCTCAAAAAAGCGTTGATGCTTATGTGTCAGGATGAGGGTGTGACTCAGGCAGATATTCTGCAGCGTTTGATTAAGCATGAGGCTGAGTTGAAAGGGAAATTATAGTGGGTTCACGTTATTGCTAGCTGTGGCAATGAGTGATAGATTACTGATCGTTGAAGAATTTTGGCTGGCCACGCCGCAAGGTGGCAGGAGACTGGTACTGACGTATAACTGAAGACCAGAAAAAAGAAAACCCCGATAATCTTCGCTAAGTTTGGCGACTGGAGAAGATTAACGGGGCCCACTGAATCTGCATAGAAGCTGTTGCTCTATGCGGGGAGTATAGTTTTATGCCTTTTAAAGGTCAACTCCCTTCGCGCAACATAAGCGAAGGGAACGGTGTCTGAGCACATCTTTGCGATTTCTCCTACCGGAGTGTCCGCCGCTTCTGCCGGTGCTTATCGTCCTTCCCGCCGCGGCGAGTCCAACTCGCTGCGCAGGGGTCAGTCGAAGACGCACCGCAATCATCAGCCTGAATTCAACGGGAAAACCCCGCGCGGCATGGCGTCAAAGGTCGTGGCCTGCATCCGTCACCACGACTGGTGCCGCAATGCTGACCTGATTGCCCTGCGTCAGAAGGGTTACACCCCTTACAGCCGCATGTTCGACCGCACGTTTCGTCCAAAACCGATGCGCATCACCGCCCGCTCCGAGAGCCGCGAGGCCCTGAGCGCTCTGTCTCTGGTGCTGGCCGCAAACTGCGACTACAGCCCGGACAGCGAGTACATGTTCGAAATCATGCTCCCGGTTGAGGATATGGCGCGCCGCATGGGCGTGCTGCACGTTTACGAGAGCGGCCGCAAGGCTTATGACGTGCTGCTGAATGCGCTGCGCGTGCTCGAGCAGCTGGACTATGTAGTCGTTCACCGCGACCGCGATGCGGACTCCGGTCAGAACAAGCCGATGCGCATCTTCCTGACCGAATCCTTCTTTACCTCGCGCGGCATGTCCGTGGAGGACATCCGCACCTGGCTGCACCGGTACCGCCAGTGGGCGGTCGCCTCGGGCATCGCGGAGTCCCTGCGCGACAAGTACGCCCGTCACCAGCTGAAGATGGCGCGTCTCGGTATTAACATCGACGGCCATCACTCCCTGAAGAACCGCCTGAAGAAAATAAAGCGCTGGGTCGTCAGCCCCGAACTGCGCGCCGAAAAGGAGCGCGTGACTTCCGACATCGAGCGCGCGCTGGACGGCCACGCCGCGAACCTGCGCCAGTTGCGTCCGCGTAACGGATCTGACCGCTACCAGAGCGCATGGGTTCGCTGGTCATCGAGCACTGAGTGCCCTCCCTCAAAACGCTTTACGCTGGAAGCTGCCGTCAAGGCTGAGCATCCTCAGCTGCACGTGACGGACGCCGAGAAGTATTACCGCCTGCTGCTTGAGCGAGCCGGCGTCCCGCTGCCGTAATATCCGCCGTACACCCACCACGCCTCCCTCCCCGCGGCCTCCGCGCGTCGTATGCTGGTATCTCCGGATACCCGGCAGGATGCCCCCTGCGCGCAATCCGGCCAGAACCCCTCCCTGACGTCATTTTTCCGCCCGTTCTCACCTTCACCGCCAATAATATCGCCACGACAACCCCACAAACTCACCATTAACTTCGAACAGCACGACAAACCCGACACTCAACCCTCATTAACTTCGAAACCCCCTCAGCAGTTACCATTAACTTCGAACGTTACTTCTGAACAAAACATGCTTTCTAAAGAAAGAGTACCCGGAGCCTGCTGCGCAAGGCATCGGGGTAGCTCTCTTCGCTTTGCTCAGAGCAGAACACCGCGCCGGTCTGAGACCCCCCACACCACACCGGGTCAAAAAGACAAAATAGCTCCCCGGGGGAACCCCCGGGGCAGAAACAGGGGCAAGGGTGACGCACCGCGCTCACGCCACATCAGCCCCGCTGCAAAGCCGCGCCGCCCCGGGCCGAAGGCCCGGAACAGAGTGGCTTTGATACCGGGTGTTGTAACTAACATTGTTATGGCTTTGGGAGGTATCGCTGAACCTGTCTTTTGTCTACGACCGGCAGACTTCTTCGTTGCTGTCAGGACACTGTTTAAGGGCGTCTGGCAGGGAAGGGTTGGGCTTGTAGCAACGTGAGGCCCGTAACCGGCTTCGCCGGGCTGACGGCGCCCGGTGGCATCCGTGCCGTCCTTAACCGCTTATGGCGCCTCCATGCCGCTGACGCGGCATTCAGTGCGGGCAGTCGGGTTTTCAGGTTCCCGCTTACTGTCTACAATCACTGCAACGCACTCTGATTAACCGAAAGGACGAACGAATGGATAACGGAAACCTCAACGCCAGCCACCTCGCCTGGTGCGGACTGGTGGCCCTGCAGAACGCCCGCGCTGACGGGCAGGTAAGCTCGCCGGCGCAGGAAAACCTGTTTCTGGTGAGGTGGCTGGCGCTGGCGGAAAAACAGCGCAGGTTCAGCAGGGAGGTGGCGGGAGACATCAGCTGGCTGCTGAAGGAGGGAAGAGGAAAGGGCGTGCACGCCGACCTGCCCGGCAAGCTGAACTACCTCTGGCGCGCCTGCAGCATGCGCTGAACGCGGTGAGGATGACGGGATGGGTGTACATGGTCCTGTCGGAGAAGGAGTGGAGCGGGCGCAACAGGGTACGCCTGAATCCCGCGGTGTCGGGAATCTACATTAACAGGGCAGCCCTGGACAGCGGGTTTGATGATGAGGGAAAGCAGCGTTACCCGCTTCCCGCGCGCATCAGCGGGAACCTCACAGGGCTGGACGTGCTGCTGAAGCGTTCGGGCTGGTGCCGTGAGCCGGTGAACGGTGATGACCCGATGCTCCACAATCTGCTGGCCCGTTACGGGGGCGAGCATTTATGATTTTTATCTGCACTGCATGATTCTGATGCGGCGTCTCGTATCAACCTCAATCCTGTTTAAATCGCGCGGTAAGAAGCGAAAACGCAGGATGCCCCTGATGCACGGGGCTGGAGAATGATTAATCTGTTGCGGGATACCGGCGGGGAGATATAAAATGTGTTTCCGGCCAGCGGTAACTTTATTGTTTGCGTACCGTCTGGCCGGATTTCCCTGGTGTTGGCCGTTTTGGCACCTGGCCGCTAGGCCAGGTTTTTTTTTGCTCCAACAGCTTACAATAATAGTAACTGACATAAGATTATTTGTAATTTGTGCTTAAGGTCGGAGGCAGCTAAACTTTAGTACAGGTTTGACCTCCTGCCAGCCTGAGAATTCGTCCGGAGCATTAATGTTTGCCTTTTTTTCTGAAAATAATACGGCCACCGACACGTTGCAGGCTTACATTGCCAGAAAACTTCTTCCCCACGGCTCGCCGGACTACGCATATACCGTAGTCAGTAAGAAAAACCCTTCAGAAGCTCTTATTTTTTCCAGTTACCCTGAGGAATGGGTACGGCTTTACCGTGCCAATAATTTCCAGCTGACAGATCCGGTTATCCTCTCGGCCTTCAAACGAGCCTCTCCTTTTGCGTGGGACGAAAACATCACGCTGATGTCAGACCTCCGATTTACAAAAATATTTTCGCTTTCCCGTCAGTACAACATCGTCAACGGCTTCACATTTGTGCTGCACGACCATATGAACAATCTTGCTTCGCTCTCGCTCATTATTAGCGGAAGTGGCCATCCGGCGCTGGAAAAGCGGATTTCAGCAGAACAGGCTTCCTTCCAGATGCTGCTCATCGATTTTAATGAACAGATGTACCGGCTTGCCGGGGCGCGGGAAGGAAAGCAAAGCGAAGCGGGATGCAGCAATAGTGGAGCCATCTTTACCCTGAGGGAGAACGAAGTGCTCTACTGGGCCAGCATGGGTAAAACTTATGCGGAAACGGCAGAGATTGCCGGTATATCCGTCAGTACGGTTAAGTTTCATATCAGGAACGTGGTTGTCAAACTGGGGGTCAGTAACGCCCGTCAGGCAATTCGTCTGGGCGTGGAGCTTGACCTTATCAGGCCGGCAGCCTCAGCGGCCAGGTAGTCAGTTCAGATGCCCGGATGCTCATGCGGCTGCTGAGTAGTTCAGCAAACCGGTTCTGATCCTGTTCGCCCGCGGGCAGGGAAAGCAGGTAAATTCGCTCTGTTCCGGTCAGATAAGCTTCTTTTAATACCGAAATCTGCCAGCCTGAGCGAAGCAGGATCCTGCACATCGCCCGGCTGACTATCGTATGGATGCAGGGGTAGCCATTCTTCCGCGCCCAGTTAATCATGGCGAGAAACAGTAGCTGACTTACAGGATAGTCTTTGCCCAGAAGCGCGCGCGCGCGCGGCTTGTCCACGAAGAAGCGGCTTGACTCCGTGCCGTCAGCGGGCAGAGTAACCGCGCTGAAGCAGCCGTGGAATGTGTGCGTGATCATATTCGGCTGGCAGAGTGCCACAAACCGCACGCTGCATATCAGCCGTCCTTTACAGACCCCCAGGATATAGCGCATCCCCGGTCCGTCAAACTCGTCCGATTCCATCCCCTGACTGCAGACTACGTCCCAGCCCAGACGATCGCTGAAGGTCTGTTTACGCAGGCTGTACAGCTCCGCGGCCCGGGTGGTCTTCAAATCTTCAAAGCTCACATCAAAAAATTCCAGCATTCCCTACTCCATAAAAAAGCGGCGACAGGCCGCACCTGGTATGATTTTAATGTTTTGATAACTCCTTTTCATGGATTTTATCTCCCCCCATCCCGGGTGCTGTCAGAGCAATTGAACTGGTAAGGTGAGCATTTCACTTCTGGTCATGTGGCCAGTATCAACGTAAGCGTCACATCCGGCCTGTAATTACCCACTTTTTCTCTCGCAGGCACATAACCGGGCTGAAAATCTGTAAGACGCCGTAATCCCTTCGATATCACTGACTCGTATGGCTCAACTCAGCACAAGTGGCTATCGCTTTTCAATTTATCGCGTATGCCTGTTGCATTCAGGTTATCCTGATTAGACAAAATCCCCTGAAAATACCGTATAGCGCGGAACTACATCCTACTGTTATAAGGTAAGATTGTCCGAAAACTAGACTTTCCGTACAAATGTCCTCTGTATTCAAGCTGGCCCCTGATACAACAATGGACCGCTGGAAAGGCTGGGTCATCTCCCACCGGGAGAAGCAGGACAGCCCTGTTATGCTTCCATCGTTAATAAGGATCCGGCAGCTGAGTTCACAGGAAAAATATTCCCCCGGAAAACCAGGATGGTTCAGTGATGCCAGACCAGTGAGGGACGCTACGCTCCAGCTAAATGACATGAATTGAGTATTTTGGGTGAGAGCAGGTGTGACAGCTTTTTCACACTGAGCTTTCTGGCCGAGGCGGCACGATGAGTAAAAACAGTTTTTTTACTAATCCCCATGACAAGAGCTTGTTTCTCCGCGCTCATACCTTCTAAGGCGCTTTGTAGAGAAATATATTCCATATCTGTCAGATGAGTAATGCCTTCATCGTATTCCCGTCCGCTTAATTTTCCACTCCAGAGGAAATCTCCAAGCACTCCGTAAAACTCTGTGATATGGCAGATATCTATCATTCGATTGTTTCGCAGCTGAAAATACCGTGCCAGGGGAAAGAATCTTGTGTCGGAAACAATGAGTACCCTCGATTCATTCCAGCTTTCAAGCCAGCTGGCAGAAACCACCTTTCTTACGGACCAGGGTGCCATGCACACAACCAGGAGGGATTCTTTTCTTCGCCTGAACTGAAATCCTGCATCGCACAATGCAGATATACCTGTATTGAAGTAATTATTACTGGAGGGATAAGTCTGGATTTTCACTTGGGAAGCACCTCAATCTGAAAGCTTTACAATAGGATTTGACTGAAAGTCGTGACCGATCATTCAAGTCCTCTTGATAGTCAGGGTCTATCAAGAAGTAATTCTTGATCGACAATCCCGATCATAATAGTTGATTCAGTGTCAGAGTTCTCTTAGAATTACGCTCTGACTGTTGCTGTGGGTCTACCGGCAGACCCAAAAACATCAGACGAAACTAAAGAGATTTCACTGAACACCGGCAGTTTGAAGTGGCCGTAGAAACTTCTTAATCAATCGGACATCAATTAATTTGAGAGAATGTTGACCTTTAGGAGGCATTAATTTTGTGAATTAGCGGAGGTGGCAGGAACATTTAAAAAACACACCTGCGTCCCGACGTGTGTTTTATCCTGGGGTCTGTCGACAGTTCCGCCCGCACTGATATACCGCCGGATTTTTCTGTGAATGAACAGGACCAGTACATATGCCGTCTCACGCAGGCGTGCATTTTTTTTGCACATGTATGCCGGGTTTTTCTGGCCTTTTTAAATTAACTTTCCTTCTTTTTCCCGGAACTCTTTTTTGAAATTTAGCTGAAATCCATTTCCAGCTAATCGTAGTAGTTATACCAGGTGTTTTTAACTTCATATAAGGAATGTAAGATGCGTAAGTCCCTTTTTATACTGACTCCCCTGTTTGCCACACTACTGGCCGCGAGCAGCCTGACCCAGGCCGCTTCAAACGGACAAATAACCATAAGTGGTAGTGTCGTGGACGTGACCTGCGATGTTTCCGTCCCTGCGAGCCTTAATCTGGGAAACTTTGCCAAGTCGGCATTCACCACTGTGGCAACACCGGTAAATGGAAGCACTCAGTCCTTTAACATTGAACTCAGTAACTGCGGTTCGCCGTCTGCGAACGGTAAAGCGAGCGTGATCATGAGCGGTAACACGTTGCCAGGGAACCCCACTATTTTCAACGCTAAAGACGGTACTGCTGGCGTCATGATCAGTACTGATTTAGCACCCACAACCTATCTGACCTCTGATACAAAAATTCAGGTGGCAACGGCTCCTGCAACAAGTCCGTCTCCCGCTGCTTTTAATAACAAAACGCTGAAACTCTGGGCTGGTCTTGCCGCCACCAAGACCAACCCCGAAACTGGCGTGGTCAACGCACCTGTCACGTTTAGCTTTTTCTATAACTGACACATTCTGCGGGCCTTATGCCCGCATTTTCCGGAGCTTCCCGATGACGCGATTACCCATCCTGATTTTGCTGACGGCAGCTTTGCTGGGCACGCCTTTTAAAGGAAGGTCTGCCGGGTTCGGTATTGATGCAACCCGCCTGATTTATCCCGAAGGTGCCGGCAGTATTACCGTGACCGTGCGTAATACCCTCACTCACGGACCGTATCTGGTACAGGCGGCAATAAGTACTAAACAGGATAAGCGGGTAACCGCCCCGTTTGCCCTGACGCCGCCACTTTTCCGCCTGGAGTCACAAAGTACAAATCAGCTACGTATTGCATTTACGGGACAGCCGTTACCCGGCGACCGTGAGTCGGTATTTTATCTTCATGCCACCGCGATCCCGACCAGTGAGCGCCTGGACTCGTCGAAAAAACCTGAGGAAGTACAGGCCCAGCTGCACTTCGGGGTGGGTAACATTATCAAACTTTTCTACCGTCCGGCGGGTCTTGGCATGTCCTCTTCAGCTGCACAGGGTGGGCTGGAGCTCTCCCGCGTGCCTGGTGGACTGAAGCTGATAAATCCCTCACCCTTCTTCATCAGCCTTGCCGGACTTACTGCAGAAGGAAAAAGTCTGCCTCTCGATACGCCGGACTCGCTCATGCTTCCACCGTACGGTAGCCATACCTGGCCGGTTAAAACTTCGCTTGCAGCTCACGCGCTTGTGCAGTGGCGTACCATTAATGACTGGGGGGGGACCGATGTGTTCAGCGCGACCTTACCTTAGAAGCGTTTACGCTGTGTTTTTTTTGGGCAGTCTGTTGGCAAGCGCCGGGGTGCCCGCTGTCACAGTAAACTTTTCCGCCAAGCTGACCGATGGCACCTGTACTGTCAGGCTGGACAAAAGCACGCTGTCACTGGGGACTGTATCCCCGTCCCAGCTGCAGCCAGACAGCCTTGTTGCTGCACAGCCTTTCACCGTTACAGTTGAGCAATGTACCGGCCTTGGAAGAGGTACTCTCAGGCCCGCGTTGACTGTAACCGGCCCGGGTGGCTTTACAGGAGGTAGATTCCTTTTCCGTGATTATAGCGCCACGACGAGTGCAGGCGTCCTGGTTATCCAGAGTGCCTCCTCGCCTGATTACAGCATGACTGAAGTTCAGAACAACAGCGAGATTTCACTGGCAACCCCGGGAAATGTCCCGCGGGACCAGCAACTGACGTTTTATGCGGGGGTCAGCTGCGGAGGAAAAGACAGCTGTGCCTCAGTCCGTCCGGGTACGCTGTCCGCTACGCTGATGTTTTCGTTTGCCTACCTGTGAGGCCATTATGACGCCGTCATTTTACCGCGCGCTCACGGGCATGCTGCTCACTTTCAGCCTGTGCTCTCAGGCCACAGGTGGTGGCATCAGCCTCGGGCAGACGCGGGTAATTTTCTCTTCTGCTGATAAGGCGCAAACCCTCACCGTCAGCAACAGCGGAAAGCGGGCTTACCTAATCCAGACGCGGGTGCAAAAAGAGCTGAACGATACGGGATCCGCACCGTTTATCGTCACGCCCCCGCTGTTTTCACTGCAGGGCAACAGCCGCCAGATGCTGCGCCTGTTGCCGCAAAATATCGCCCTGCCTGCAGACAGGGAGTCGCTCTTCTATATCACCGTCTCGGCCATCCCCGCGCAGTCCGACCCGATAACATCATCCGATCGGTTGTCGGTAGGGGTCCGTTTTATCATCAAGCTGTTCTATCGCCCGCAGGGGCTGCCACGCGATCTTACTTCCTGTTCCCTGATGTTCAGGCGTGAGCCTCACGTCGTTCGGGTCGTCAATCCCTCCGCGTATCACCAGACCGTGGGGATGCTCTCCTTTGACGAACGCCACGTGGAGTCAGGTCAGGAAACTTCAGTGATACCTCCTTACGGCAGCACCTCTCTGCCCGTTGAAGGGACGGTAAATCAGGTGGACTGGCGGACTCTGAATGATTATGGCGGGCTCTCCGATGTTTGCCACCAGACGGGCTTGCCTTCCACGGAGAACGTACCATGAAGTATTTGTTTTGTTTTATAACGGTCCTTGGCCTGCTGGCCTGCGAACTTCGCCCGGCACAGGCCAAGCCTGATCCGTCAGCTGGAATAGCTTTTCACGTGCTGCGGGTCATTTATGCCGAAGCTGACAAACTGGGTGTGACGCTCACTGCCAGCAATAACAGTCCCACTCCCTTCCTGATGCAGTCGTGGATCAGGCCTGTTGATCCGGATACAGGGGATGTCGACCTGCGCTGGCACGGCAGCCCGGTGATGCCATTTATCGTCACGCCCCCGCTGGCCCGCACGGAGCCAGACGGTGAACTGGTCGTACGTATTCGTCGCAACGATGTCCCGCTTCCCCGCGATCGCGAATCCGTCTTCTTTGTCTCCACGAAGGCGCTGCCTGCCCAGCAGAAAGACCAGAAACAGGTGGTGATAACGGTTGTCAGTAACCTCAAGCTGTTTTATCGCCCGGCAGGTTTATCGAAACGCGCCGTGGCAGACATGGCCCCCAGGCTGACCTTCAGCCGGGAGGGCAACCGGCTTACCGCAAATAATCCCACGCCCTACTGGCTGACGTTTTCACGGCTTCAGGTGGGGAGCGTGACGCTGGAGAAACCGGCTCTGCGCCTTATGGTTCCGCCTTTCGGCAGCCGGACTTATGTCCTCCCCTCAGCGGCGAGCGGGCAGGTCAGCTGGCAGCTCATTGATGAAGATGGCTGGGACACTCCGGTTGCAAGACAGGATTAAATTCTCTTTTTTCCCGCTATGGGGCCTTTTCACACGGAAAGTTTCATTATGAAAATTCACCCTGTCGCATTAGCTTCACTCCTGGCATGCGGTGCCCTACCTGCCTGGGGACGTGATTATTTTAACCCGGCTCTGCTGTCCCTCGGGGGAAGCCAGGAGACGGTTACCGATCTGAGTGCGTTTGAAAGCGCCGGACAGACCCCACCCGGGACCTATCTGGTGACGGTGATGGTAAACCTCAGTGAACGCGGACAGTACCGGATAGTTTTTATTCCGGGTGATAAGGGGCAGGTCAGGCCGGAGCTGACCCCTGACTTCCTGACAGAGATGGGTGTCAATACGGCAACATTACCCGCTTTTCGCGGACTGCCGTCTGACCGTCCGGTCGGTGACCTGGCCCTTCTTATCCCCGAAGCCAGGGTGCATTTTGATTTTCAGCAGCAACGCCTGGAGCTCAGCATTCCTCAGGTAGCGATGAAACCTGATGCTGACAGTACGGTTAATCCTGCGCTGTGGGACCAGGGGATGACCGCCTTTTTACTCAACTATGACCTCAACGGGAACCGCAGCCGTCAGGAGGGAGCATGGGGCCAGTCAGGTGGAGAACAGACCAGCCTGTTCCTGAGGCTGAACGGGGGTATGAACTGGCAGGCGTGGCGCCTGCGCAGCGATTTGAACTACCTGAACAGTAAAAGCAGCAGCGGCAGCAGTAAGGCACAGCAGATCCGGCAAACCCGCTTTTCGAATACCTACCTGCAGCGTGACGTTCAGGCCTTGCGTTCAGATGTACTCGTCGGTGAAAACAGTACCGGTAATGACATATTCGACAGCATTCCGTTTCGCGGGGTCAGACTGACCTCCAGCGAAGATATGCTGCCGCAGAGCCTGCGCGGGTTTGCACCGGTGGTAAGCGGCATTGCGCAGAGTAACGCCAGTGTCACCGTGAGCCAGAACGGCAACGTGGTTTATCAGGCACAGGTTGCCCCCGGACCGTTTCGGATCGACAACCTGTATCAGTCCGGCCAGGGAGGAGATCTGACGGTTACCGTGACCGAAGCGGATGGCAGCGTGCGTACCTGGACCCAGGCCTTTTCGGCACTGCCGGTGATGCAGCGTCCTGGCGGGATGAAGTATGAACTGACTGCCGGGCGGTATAACGGTGGCATCACGAAAGGTTCCCGTGAGGCCAGCTTCATGCTGGGTACCTTCATCTATGGGCTTCCCCGTGACGTCACGCTTTACGGCGGCGGGCTGCTGGCGGAAAAATATGCTTCAGTCGCGGCGGGGAGCGGGGTGTCCCTCGGTAAATTCGGTGCCTTATCGTCTGACGTGACCCTTTCATCCGCCCATATGTATGACGAAAGGCAGAGCGGGCAATCATACCGGGTACGTTATGCTAAAAACCTGCTCAGTACCGGCAGCGCGATAGACCTCACGGCCTATCGCTACTCCACCCGCCATTTTTACAGCTTTGCCAGCTTCAACAACAGCGGCTATCAGCTCAGTGAAGGGCAGGTACCCTGGGCGCTGACCCGCCAGCGTTCAGATTTTCAGGTACGCATAAGCCAGCAACTGGGGAGTTTCGGGGCGCTCTATCTGTCGGGCTCACGCACGGATTACTGGGGCCGTGCGCAGCCGAACAACACCCTGTCAGCGGGCTACAATGGCAGCTGGCGCGGCATTAACTATGGCCTGGCGTACCGTATCGACAGAATAAAATCTTCCGGAGACTGGCCACAGAACCGCCAGCTGGCGTTCAGCATGCAGGTGCCTCTGAGCCTGTTCAGCGCGAGGCCCGCCGTTTCACGCGCGTACGCCCGCTATCAGATGACGCATAACGCAGAAGGTCGTGTACAGCAACAGGCGGGAGTGAGCGGGTCGGCAGCAGAGGACCGGCTTTCCTACAGCATGATGCAGGGATGGAGCAACAACGGTCAGGGTGGTAACGGAGGGAGCACCCGTAACCTGAATCTTGGGTGGCAGGGGAGCCGGGGCATGCTCAACGCCGGCTACAGCCAAAGCAGTCAGTACAACTCACTGAGCGCAGGGGCAAGCGGGGGGCTGATAGTTCATCCTGACGGGATAACGCTGAACCAGCCGTTAGGCACATCGGCGGCCGTTGTCCGCGCTCCGGGAGCCGCCGGAGTGACTGTGATGAACGGCGGACTTCGCACCGACGGCCGCGGCTATGCGGTAGTACCTTATCTGTCACCTTACCAGAGTAATACGGTGAGTCTGGATCCGTCGACGCTGCCGGAGGACGTAGACCTGCCACAAAGCAGCACCCGCGTCTACCCTACCCGCGGAGCGGTGGTGGCCGCCACGTATGCACCCCGGAAAGGATACCAGGCCCTCATCACCCTGAACCGGGCCGGGGTGCCCGTCCCCTTCGGTACGGTGGTCACGCTGACAGGCAGAGGAGGGGAAACAAACAGCAGCATCGTGGGCGATGCAGGACAGGTTTACCTGAGCGGACTGCCTGAGCAGGGGAAACTGATCGCGGCCTGGGGGCGAGGTGCTGCACAGCAGTGCCGGGCAGGCTTTGACTTAAACAAGGCAACGGTACCGGCAAATAATCCGGTACGCATGCTAAACGTAAAATGTCAGGATGGTGAGTAATGAAACAACGTCTGGTAAAGGCCGCTTCATGCGGTTTAGCCTGTTTGATTTTAGTCATGCAGCCGGTGGCTTCAGCGCTTGCAGTAACTATCACTGTCGGAAAAGGTACAGGAATTATCTGGGAGGGGTTACCGTTTAATGTAACGCTCAGTGACCCCCTTGGCAGTGAGTATGGATCTGCAAAAGATGCAGTGGCAGGAATATCTTCCGCTGAATATTGCCAACCTAATGACAGAGGGTTTTTGAGGAATTTTGGTGGATACCGCGCCGCTTTTTTATCGAAGGGCCTTGGACTGATACCCCGGGCCAGGGTGATGGCCACCTATGAAAGGTATGACGGAACTATGGAGACATTTACCGGCACCATTGGGCTGCCGGATATAAAGGGCTCCACGTCAGAGGGAGGGGAAGTCGGAACCGTGCCCGGAACGGACTGGTGCCTACCTGCACGGATGAAGGATGCGCCTCAGTTTTACCGTCGGGGCGGCAAGCGTAGTGTAACAGTATCCGGTTCCTGGTTACTGGTTGCGGACGGTACCCAGACGTCAGGAATGGCGAGTTTCACCCCCATGAACGCTATCAGCACTATATTTCCAAGAACGAGCCAGAGCATATTGCCTGGGGGTATCGAAATCCGTGTCACTAACATTATGTGTAGCATAAGTACGCCGGTCGCGGTCAACTTCGGAACCTTGTTCCGGGATACAGAGGTGGGTGCGGAAATGGCCCGGCAAACAAAAAACCTGGGAGTGTCCTGCTCGCAAGAGAATGATGAGCGCATTAATGTCAATATAAATCTTCAGGTTCATGGCATCAGTGGTCTGTATAATAACGAGCCATCACGCCTGGCGCTGGACCAGGGGGGGGGCTACATCACAGGTGAGGTTAGTGATGGAGTTACCGGAAGCGGTAACTGCAAAGCAACGACCGGGCTGAGATTTGATGATTATCAGGTTAAACTTGGCGATATCAAAGCTTGGGAAAGCAGCAAATCGTTTGACAGACAGTTGACATGGCGACTGTGTTCGGGGGGTAGCAGTCTGCCGACGGGAGAGGTTACGGCTTGTGCGGAAATGCTGGTGACGTTCAACTGATACTTATCACATTTTTTTCCGTCTAAACCGACTCATAGAGAAGGCGGCATGGAACAAGCAACAATCTGCTTCTGGGTTTCCAGGCCGCCAGCGGATTAATCCATTCGTGCTCAGAAAAAAGCGTAATCTTCTGGTTATGAGCCTGGGTATTTACTATGCCCCCCGTGCTGCCAACGTTGGCAGGGAACGTCATCTGACCATTAACTGCCTTTGTTGAATAAATCAAACTTTGGCCGTAATCAGGATCAGATCACCACATTCCCGATCCTGTAGCGGTATCACGTGGCAAAACAAACGTTCATGGTTAGGAGATTGAATCGCATCTTTTAAGAGCGACTGACCATGAATTTCATCGCGCCCTACCCCTTTTATGACGCGGTTATGCCTGACCCTGTGTGTAAAAATATCGTTTCTGATGTATTTTTAGCCTGAAATCTGTTTTTCAGGCGCACTGATCCAGAGCAGGCATCCGCAGCCATCGTTTTTTCGCCATCTGTTGCAGCCTGTCTGAGAGCATTTTTGTGGCGTGCTCACCCGCCACGGCACCGGCAAAACGCAGCCGGCCTTTGCAGAGGATGCACTGGTATGGATCCGTGCCCAGGAAACCTTTCATCAGCACCGCAAACCCGGGCCGCTTCGGTTTTTCCCGTGCCGTCATCGACAGCGCTTCCCAGACCTTCGGCAGCAGCGTGCCCCGCTTGCGGTTGGCCAGAAAGCCCGGGTAGCGCACCATTTTAAAATGCCTTGCCGGAACGTGGCTGATATAGCGGCCGGTCATCTCTTCCTAACTCAGCGTCTGGCGCTTTTGCTTTCCCGTGCGGTGATCGAGGTAATGGTGGACCACCGCGCCGCCGGCGTAGTGTCGCAGCCGTGAAGCCGACACCGGCGGGCGCTTCAGGTAGCGTCCGAGGTATTTAACGCTGTGCCAGGCTCCCCGGGTCTTCGCGAAGTGTACCTTCCAGTGCCGGCCATACTGTGCCTTCAGGTAGCGCCGCCACTGCTCCCCGTCGCGGATATGCCCCAGTCCCGGCAGGGTGCCGGGACTGACCCGCTCATAGCTGTCGCGCAGCAGGCGGATAACGGCCCCCCGCCAGAATTCCTCAACGGCCTTCTTTCTGAAGAAAAGGCTGCGCCAGGCGCCGTGCTTAACGTCAAGCCCACCGCGGGTGACGGAAACGTGGATATGCGGGTACTGATTAAGTTGGCGGCCGTAAGTATGCAGGGCACAGAAGATACCGACCTCAATACCCTGCCGGCGTGCCCACTTCAGCATGGCGCGGGTGGCGCAGCGGAACAGGTCGTTGAGCAGGGGCCAGTTGTTGCTGAAGAAGGGCCACAGCAGGTGGGGCATGGTAAAGGTGATGTGCTGCCAGTCGCAGTCGGGCTGCACGTGCTGCTGTTTGGCTATCCACTGCTCAGTTGATTTCATGCCGCAGGCGCTGCAGGCCTTTGACTTGCAGCTCTGGCAGAAGAAGCGGGAGTGTGTGCAGTCCGGCGAGGCGCAGCAGTAACGGCGTACGCCCATGGCGCAGGTCCCGCAGGCGAGCATGCGCTCAACACAGAGGCGGGTCCACTGGCTGATGTTGTCGCCGTGTTTTTCGAGGTAGCGGTTCCAGCCGTCATCTACGGTGAAGAGGAGTTTAGCGGGGCGGGGGATATACATGAGACCGAGTATAAAACGGAGCGCCGCTCACGCCGCAGGCGTGCTACGTTCGATTTATTCAATATAGCCAAAGCATACCAAAAGATCTCCATATTGCAGCTGTCATCGTTAAATTTAATTTTCCTGATTTTTAATTATAAGCTATGCTTTATATTCTAGTTTATTTCAATTTTATTTAATCTGGAGTGGTGAATGAATATTCTTTTTTGGGGGGTTGGCAACATGGGGCTGAAGATAGCCAATAGACTGGCTGAGGCGAATTATACTGTCCATGTATGGGATGTAAGTGAAAAAAATTATCCATTACTGAATAAAAATATTCAAAAATGCCAGTCGAAAAACGACGGGGGTGATTCAGTTTATGATGTGGTGATTAGTATTCTCCCTGATGATGACGCTTGCCGTGACCTTGCATACAATACAGACCATTTAAAAGAGAATGTTACCTGGATTAACCTTTCAACTATTTCCTTATCCCTTAATAATGAAATTAATAACTCCATTTCTAATGGAGTGAAGTATATCTCCTCTCCTGTTATGGGTAGAATGGATATGGCGGAAAAAGGCCTGCTCGAAGTATATTACGGAGGAAACAATGAAACGCTAAAGGATTTGGAGGAACTTTATCATGTTTTTTGTAAAAAAATATGGATTTGTGGGAATGATCTTAACTCTGGCTTGGTTTGCAAGCTGGCAGGAAACTTCCTCCTTAATTCAGCAATCGAGAGTATAAGCGAAGCTCTGAGTCTTGTTGCTAAAAACAGCATTTCCGAAGAGCTTTTCAGCGAAATTATGCTTTCTGATGTTTTTAGCTGCCCCGCATATAGCTTATATTTTGACTTGATTAATAAAAGAAAATTCACTCCTCCAGGATTTAGAATTGAACTCGGATTAAAAGACATTAACTTGATATGTGCGGCTGCTGAATCGTCTCTTACCACTATGCCAATTGCCTATCTTGTTAAAGAAAAATTCATTGAATCAATAGCATCAGGTAATAAAGATCTTGACGAGTCAGCAATTGCACTATGCACTTTCAAACACAGCGGAATTATAAACTAAAAGGGAGGTCTTTATGATTACTAATCAGCAAATTAACGATTTTAGAAAGAATGGATTTCTAATTATCGATAAATATTTTAGTGGTGAAGATCTAAATGAAATTGATGCTATGATTTATAAGCTCAAAGAGAGCACACATGAATCTTATGTGTATGAAGATGATGGCACCACCTTAAGAAGCATTAACGGCCCCCATCTCATTGACAAAGGATTTGATCTTATTCCTAAAAAAGGAATTATTGATGATGTGCGAAAGATACTTGGTGCTGACGTTTATATACATCAATACAAAATCAACTTCAAAAGTCCTCTGGGAGGGGATACATGGCCATGGCATTCTGACTTCTATTTTTGGAATAAAGAGGATGGTATGCAGGGAAATAATGCGCTGAGCGTGGCAATAGCGCTGGACGATATTACTGAGTTTAATGCGCCGATGTTCTTTATTCCCGGCTCCCACATTGAACAGATCAATGATGAAGACATAATCAATCACTATAAGGAAAATGGTTCTGACTGGCGCCAAACAACGGCGGCGAAACTCAAATACGAACTCAAGAAAGATTATCTTACAGAGGTTATGGAAAGAAAGGGCATCTTCAGCGCCAAAGCAGGGAAGGGGGCTATAATAATTTTCCACTCTTCAACGTTACATGCGTCTGGTATCAATTTAACACCTTACTCCAGACGCGTTCTTTTCTTAAGTTTTAACGACACGGATAATAAACTTCCGCAAATAAATACCCCACGGCCATTGTTCATGGCAACAAGATGAGTTGTAGCAGTGGGCGGCAGCTTAATCTTTGCCGTGAGCTTGCCCTGTTACTCTTTATGGGGTTCTACGCCGGAACCCCAGTTTTTTTCGTTATCCCTGTAGGCATTGAGTGTTTAGCTGGCTAGGGAATAGCTATCCTGCTGCTTTCTTATCAACTCCAACACTGAACATCGCACTATTTAATTTATTCCGGATAGTGGCTGTGTTGATTTTTAGTCCATTAATGTACACGTTAAATTTTTGATTGAACCGCCCCGGTAATCCAGGACAGCGGGTTTGATCACGATGGAAAGCAGCGTTACCCGCTTCCCGCGCGCATTAGCGGGAATCTCACAGGGCTGGACGTGCTGCTGAAGCGTTCGGGGTGGTGCCGGGAGTTGGTGAACTGTGATGACCCGATGCTGCACAACCTGCTGGCTCTACCAGTGCACTGAAGGGCGCTGACCTTTCTAACCATATAAGGGGTCAGTTTGGATATCGAAAATTATTGTACGTTAAGACTACTTTTTGAACAGGTGCGGGGATGGGTTTTACGCTTTGAGCTGGCGAGGTCAGCGAGCCAACAGAAACAGGGCTTCCATCAGGAAAGCCCTATGTCATTTTACTGTTCTGTGAGTTCAATCTCGGCAATAACCGGTAGATGATCACTGGCCGCCGACCAATTAAACTCTGGAGAATTATGCGGAATTTCGAGCTTTTTCGTGTCCCATTTTTGCCCTTTGAAGGTAAAAATATGGTCGATATCAATCGCAGGATTGACCGCCGGCCAGCTGCGGGAGTCGATTCCTGGCTTCGAGACTTCATTAAAGAAATAACCTATCTCTTTTACCGGCAGCTCTTCGCGCGTGGAGTTGAAATCACCGGCAAGGATCTTAATGGCAGAAGCAATATCCTTAAAATCAGAAGGCGCATCACCGATACTAAGATCCAACAGGTAACGAGCCTGTTCGGTACGAATTGTGGGGTCTTTTTGCCAGTCGAGATGTGTTACCATGATTATCGGTGCAGAATCAAACCCCGGAACCTCGACTTGCACCAGCAGGGCAACGCGCTGTTCGGCATTGCCCGATGGCAACTTAACCACCTGTGAATGCAAAATTTTATATTTTGACAGCAGTCCCAGACCATATTCACCGTCGTCAAAATCCAGCGCCTTACCAAACACGTAATGCATTTTATTAGCATCGGCAATAGTCTTTAACTGATCAATTTTCTGACTACGCTGGGTTTTGTTATCCACTTCCGGTATCGCAATAATGTCAGCTTAATTTTTTTAATCGCTGAATTAAGTGCCGTAAAATCAGTTATATTATCGGAGGCTTCGTTCTTACCGATATTATAAGTGGCTATTCGCAGTGTTGGCTTATGCTGGGTCTAGACTTTATCGGGCACACCGCCTTTTTGCACGGCAAGTATCTCATTACCTGCAAGTTTATCAGAAGCCTGTACGTGGGCTACCAGACATGCCAGTGCTGCTATAGTCAGTGCAAAACGTCTTTTCATCAAGTTCTTAGTCCCTGTTTTAAACATATAGTAGTGATGGTATCAAGTGCAACCATTCAGTTTTGAGAGGCATTGCACAAACTTATAACGCAGCGAAAATTAAGTGGTGGGGATTTTAAGGAACTATCTTTGTGTTGCTTAGAGGGCAGTTTTTATATCAGAAATTATTGTCGTTAAGCCTGACTTTTGACCAGCTCCTCTCAGTATCTATTCGACTTCTGTCTGTATCTTCCGGTACAGTGCCTGAATTCGACATATCTGGGAGGGACTGTATCCTGTCGCATCAGCTGTTTCCCTTATACTCAGCTTTTTTATCTGGCGGTAATACAGCACTTTCTGGTACCGTTCCTGGTCCGCCTGTTTTCCCCTGTATTTACCCAGCGTATGAGCCCGTTCAATTCCTTGTTTTTGCCGCTGGCGGCGACTCAGCCAGTCCTTATGTGACATTGCGGCCATCAGATCGATAAGCATGTTATTGATGGCGGTTATCACGGCGCGGGTGATCGGGTCAGCCTGCGAAGGCTCTTTATCTGACAGCGCCTGCCAGGATGTGGGTACATCAAGGCTGACAATACGCAGCTCGTGTTGTTCAATTTGCTTCTTCAGCGTCATCCAGTCACTGTTACTGAGACGGGTCAGGCGGTCTATCTGCTCAACCAGTAAAATATCATTGCGGTGACTGTCCATAAGCAGGCGTCCCAGTTCCGGGCGGTCAAGTTTTGTACCACTGATATTTTCCCGGTAGTAGCTGGCGATTTTATGCCCTCGTTCCTGAATGAACCGCTCAAGCATCTCTTTTGCCCTATCGGCAAACTGATCTTCCGTCGATGCCCTCAAATAAGCTCTGATGAACATTTTTTCATCCTGTTATCGCATTTAGGTTATTGCATTTAATCTATCGCATATAGGTTATATCATTTATTGTGTGCAGTCACGTTTTGGTTATGGCGTCAGGGTGTACCTTTATGCGATAAGTATTTTTGTCAAAAATACCGCACCGAATAATTTATGAGGGAAACTATATGGCAAGGAGGCAGATTCTTTCTCTGTCGGAAAGAGAATCATTACTGGCATTACCGGACGATGAGTTAACGCTGACACGAATGGCATATTTTAGTGAGCATGATCTGGCGCTTATCAGTGCTCACCGTAAACCCGCCAGCCGTTTTGGTTTTGCCGTCCTTCTTTGCTATCTGAAAAATATCGGCTTTGCACCGGATAAAAAAATCCCACCCTCTGATGCGCTGCTGAAGCATATCGCCAGTAGGCTAAAACTTACCGGGGATCTCTGGCCTGCTTACCTTTCCGGCAGGGAAACCACGCGACGCGAACATTTAACCGAACTGTACCGCTATCTTGGCGTAAAAGCGTTCACCGGCAAAATACAGCAGGACGGTATTATACACCTGCTACCGATCGCGACGCGCACCGATAAAGGTATTCTCCTGGCCGAAGAACTGCTGGTCTGGCTCCGGAAGAACAACGTGATAATCCCCGCGATTGATGTCGTGGAGCGTACCTGTGCGGAGGCCATGGCTGGCGGCGATAAAATCGTATTTCAGACCCTGAATGCCCCGTTAACTCCGGCTCACTGGGATGCCCTGGATCGTTTACTTGAGTCATCAGACAATCAGCCTTCCAGGCTGACATGGCTTCTGCAACCGCCGGGTAAAATCAATGGTAAGAACGTGCTGCAACACCTTGATCGGCTCAGCAGCATTGAATCGCTGGCATTACCTGAAGGTATAGATCGTACCATTCACCAGAACCGGTTGCTGAAACTGGCGCGGGAAGGCCGAAAGATGAGTAGCCGGGATTTGACCCGATTTTCAGTAGCCCGCCGTCATGCAATCCTGGTCTGCGTGCTGGAAGAAGCCAGAGCCACACTGACAGACGAAGTGATTGAGCTGCATGAGCGAATGCTGAACAGCCTGTTCAGCAAAGCCAAAAGAACACAGGCTGAGCGCCTTCAGCAGACCGGAAAGCTGATCCAGTCCAAACTGAGGCAGTACATCGATGTTGGTCAGGCGCTGTCTGATGCCCGCGATTCCGGTGGCGATCCATGGCTCGCAATAGAAAACATACTCCCGTGGCCCGAATTTGTCGCCAGTCTGGAGGAAACACGCTATCTCGCCAGAAAAAATAATTTTGACCCGCTGCATATTATTACTGAGAAATACAGCACATTACGGAAATATGCCCCGCGCATGTTGTCTGCTTTACAGTTAGTCGCAACCCCGGCAGCACAACCTCTGGCTGATGCGCTGGTTGTGATCAAGGATATGTACCGGAAGCAGTCACGTAAAGTTCCGGCGACAGCGCCGCTTGAGTTTGTCCCTGAAAGCTGGCGCAAGGTGGTGATTACACCTGCGGGTATTGACCGACAGTATTATGAATTTTGTGCGCTCAGCGAGCTTAAGGGAGCGCTGCGCTCCGGGGACATCTGGGTTAAAGGCTCACGCCGCTACAAAAATTTTGATGATTACCTCATTCCCGAAAAAGACTTTGACAACCCCACACCGGCGCTGCCACTGCCCGTATCTGCTGATTATCATGAGTACATTACCAGCCGCATGACTCTGCTTCAGTCCAGACTTGAAGAGGTCAATGCTATGGCTGCCCTTGGTGAACTGCACGATGTGGAAATATCCGACAAGGGCGTAAAAGTCTCTCCGCTGGATAACTGCGTTCCGGCACAGGTTTCACCGCTGGCAGAGGTGGTTTACAGCATGCTACCGCGACCTAAAATCACGGAAATTCTTGACGAGGTAAACAGCTGGACGACGTTTACCCGTCATTTTTCGCATATAAAAAATGACATTACCCGTCCCGATACCCGCCTGCTCCTTACCACCATTCTTGCGGATGGCATCAATCTTGGTCTGACCAAAATGGCAGAAGCCTGCCCAGGTAGCACTAAATCATCACTCGAAGATATTCAGGCATGGTACATCCGCGACGAAACCTATTCAGCCGCTCTTGCTGAGCTGGTAAATGCACAGGGGAAAAGACCACTGGCGGCATTCTGGGGAGACGGGACAACGTCATCGTCAGATGGACAGAATTTCAGAACAGGCAGCTCAGGCCGCTACGCAGGGCAGGTTAACCCGAAATATGGGCAGGAGCCTGGGCGTCAGTTTTATACCCATATTTCGGATCAATACAGCCCGTTTTACACCTGCATAATCAGTCGGGTCAGGGATTCAACCCATGTTCTCGATGGCTTGCTGTATCACGAAAGCGACCTAGAAATCAGGGAGCATTACACCGATACCGCTGGTTTTACCGATCATGTCTTTGCCATGATGCATCTGCTGGGATTTGCGTTCTGTCCGCGAATCAGGGATCTCCACGACAAGAAGCTATTTATCAAAGGGAAAGCGGACCAGTACCCGGCGCTTCAGTCACTGATATCAACGACCAGCCTGAATCTGAAAGAGATCGAACTTCACTGGCGTGAAGTGCTGCGTCTGGCAACCTCGATAAAGCAGGGAACCGTGACGGCATCCCTGATGCTGAAAAAACTGGCCAGCTATCCCAAACAAAATGGCCTGGCAAAGGCGCTGAGAGAAATTGGCCGCATTGAGCGGACGCTGTTTATGCTCGACTGGTTCCGCGATCCGGCACTTCGTCGGCGGGTCCAGGCGGGACTGAATAAAGGAGAAGCCCGTAACGCGCTGGCGCGCGCGGTATTCCTGCACCGTCTGGGTGAAATCAGGGATCGTAAACCGGAAGATCAGAGCTACCGCGCCAGTGGACTGACGCTGCTGACAGCAGCTATCTCGCTGTGGAATACCGTCTATATGGAAAGAGCGGTCGATGCCCTGAAGCGTAAAGGGGTGAAGATCAACGAGCAACTGCTGTCACATTTGTCGCCATTAGGCTGGGAGCATATCAATCTGACAGGCGATTACATCTGGAAAAGCAACAGAATACCAGCCTCCGGTAAGTTTCGTCGGCTGAGGCCTGCTAAAGTAGAAAGGTCAAAAAACAACCTTAACGTACAATAATTTTCGATATCCAAACTGACCCCTTTATGGTTAGATTCTATGGTTGTACCTGTTCTTGCAACTCTGATAATGAAAATATTGTTGGTTTACATGTATCAGATCCGGCGTTGTAAAGCAGTGTTTTTGGATCAATAGGTCATTTACCGTTACCCGTCATTTTCGGGGGGTCTTCCACTGGCCCCTTGGTAAGAGGCTTGGTCGTCAGGCCGGAGTGCGACCAAAATCAGACCGACTTTTGCCTAAGGTGGTTGCGATGAGAGCCGAGGGACGCAGCTATCGCTGGATCGCACGCGAGCTCGGTATCAGCAAGAATACCGTCGCTGACATCGTGCAACGATACAGAGCTAACGCTTAGGGTGTCATTTCGCCCTCAGCCGGAACTGACCCCTTTGCGCCATTGCTCTCACAACAGCAGCGCGCATTCACATCAAACGTAAAACCAAAAACCGGCGTAGCTCAGCGGCGAACGTGGTTAGCGCTTACAGTATCGCTAGCTAAGATCGTGTAACGCTTTGCCCTGCGGAGCCGTGAGAGAAAATTCGCTGAAGCGGACCTGCAAACCGGCCCGCTGCGGCGTGCAGCACATCGCGCCAATCTTCAGGCGCGCGCTGCCGGGAAAAGGACAGAGTCGCAGAAGCGGCCACTCCTGACCATCTGCAGAATATTGCAGCCGCAACACACCGCTCTCCAACGTGGCCCGCATCCAGAATCGGTGGGGATTGCCGTGAAAAACGCCGGTAGCCCAGTCTGACTGCGGGTTGGTCAATACGCTGCTCATCAGGCAGCGATCGTCGGCGTACTCAATGCCGGCTTTGCACCAATGCTCGGTGTCCTGTTGAATCATCAAACCTGCCTGATCGTAGAGCTGGTTAAACTTCGCTTCAATGCACAGCTGAAAAGTGAAATCACTTTCAACTTCATAGGCAAAAAAATGGCCGCTGTGGCGGATAAAGCCGTAGTGCGTTTCCCGCCAGAAATCGGTATTCAGCCCGGTAGATACCTGCAGGACGCCGCTGTCCAGCGACCATGCAGGTGGTTCATTGGTCCACTGGCTCTGTTGAAGATGCATGTAGTTTCCTTTTTAAAATAATGCTATGCACGCTTATACATCAGCCTGCTATCTCTGCCGTATAATGTTACTGTACAGCGGCAGAAAGAGTGACAATATCGTGACCAGAGTGAACGCGCCGGCGAGGCTGTACAGATGAGCCACGGCACCAATCAGCGCCGGTCCCAGCAAAATGCCAGAGTAGCCAATGCTGGAGATCGCTGCAACGGCCAAAGCGCCGGGCATCTCCTGCTGCCGGCCCGCAGCGGTAAAGAGAATGGGGACCAGATTAGATAACCCACAGCCAACCAGGAAAAAACCAGCCAGCATTATCATCAGGTGTCCGGCGACGATAACGCAGCCATATCCTAACGTCGCGATCAGTGAACTGAAAAGAAAAACCTGAAAACGGCCAAAGACCTTAATCAAGCGATCTCCGGAGAGTCTGCCTGCCGTCATAGCGCAGGCAAAGAGAATATAGCCAATTCCCGCATGTTGGGCGGCGAGGTGATTTGCGCTGGTCAGCAGAATACCGCTCCAATCCAGCATAGCTCCTTCCATAAGGTAGGCAATGAAGCACAGGAAGCCAAGAAGAATAACTATCCCTCTTGGAAGCACAAACAACGGAGTGTCGGCGGATTCCGGCTCCCGAAGCAGGCTGGAGGCAGTACGCAGCAGCAGCAGCAGGACGCCGGCTATCAGCAGAATGACCGTGAGCAGCGGCGTAAGGCCGTAGCTTAATAGCAGGCTTACAATGCTTGAGCCGGCGATACCGCCGATGCTAAACAGCGCGTGGAAACCGGACATGATTGGGCGTTCAGCCAGTTTTTCGACCTGCACGGCGTGAATGTTGACTACCACGTCCATTGCACCGATACCGGCTCCAAAAATAAACAGGAACGTGGCCAGAGATAAGGGGGTATCAGCGAGCACCAGCGCCGGAAGCGTTACCAGCACCAGTCCCGTAGCGACAGTAAAAATCAGGCGGCAGCCAAAACGCGCTGCCAGTATGCCGGATAAAGGCATCATCAACAGGGAACCGAGGCCAAAGGCCAGCAGCACGAGGCCCATCGTGCCATTGTCTGCTATCATTCGGTCTCTGGCCAATGGAATTAAAGGAGCCCAGGCTGCCAGCGTTAAGCCGGCGATAAAAAAAGCCTTTCGCGTTGCTACTATGGCCTGTGTAAGTGAATGGTATATTGGTTCTTTCATCATGATAGGTACGCGCTCTGAAAATATAGGTATCCGGCGTGCTGAACGCCGGATAATAATGAGGGTTAGTCGGATGCCTTCAGCATTACCTCGAAGGGGGCGATATCATTCAGCGTTCGGATTACGGCGTGTGCCTGCTGGTAGTGCTCGCTCCCGGACAATGCGTGTGGCCATGCATAGACTTGCCTGATGCCGGCTGCCGTGGCGGACTGAATTCCTAAATCAGTATCCTCCACCACGATTGTCTGCGTGGCGGCAACATCAAGCTGCGCCAGCATGGCTAGATAGGGATCGGGCCAGGGTTTGGTGCGGATGATATCATCGCCAGCAACCAGAGGCGGATCCTGTGGCAGCGCCAGTGTGGTCAGGTTAGCCAGGCAAATATCCCGCGGCGCGGTAGAGACAAAGCCGAACGGAATACCTCGTTCGCTCAGCCCATGAACGAGCCCGAGAATCCCCGGTCGCAGATAGCGAGGTCCCAGTGAAGCCTGATACGCCTCGACAATACGGCGTGTCAGATTACCATGCTGTGCGGCATCAATTCCGATCTTCAATAGAGTTTCTTCCAGACTAAGACCGATCAGCTGCTCTGCCGTTACCCCGTCGGTGTGGTCAGGAAGCAGTTCGGAGAGGACGTCAAAGTGCAGTTGTTCGCTGTCGACCACAACGCCGTCGATATCGAAAATAACACTCAGGGTGCTCATATCTGTTCCTCCTTTTCCTGGGAACGAATATGCAGCATCACTTTGCAGCCTGGTTCGGTAATCGGTCGTAGCGTTTTTCCGTCGATATCGCATCCGACGGTGGCAAACGCCTTCTGATAGTCATCAAAAGTAAAGTGGTGGCTGACCAGTCTTTCAGCTGGAATTTTTCCGTCTCGAATTAACGCGTAGGCGCGTTCAAAACTGTTATTCAGCGAGTCGATCGATCCGATTATTGAGAGGCTTTTATCGGCAATTTTCAAAACATCCAAGTTTGCTGTCGCGTCTTTAAGTGCAACATTCAAAATTTTTCCTCCCGGAGCCAGTCGGGTAAAAACGGTTTCAGCGAGATAACCCGTGGTATCAACGCAGAGATCCAGCAGCGCGTCGTTGCCATATTCGCAGGCCATTGCTTCGGCAAAGTTCGTGTACAGGCAGCATCCATCGGGTAAAACGCCTCTAGCAAACGCGAGGCGATGAGGATTTTTTTCCACTATAAAAGCAGTGACGCCGCGCAAGTGCAGACTCCAGAGATACAGCAGCCCCATTGGGCCGGCACCGATAACGGCGGCGCGCAGGGCGCTGTGCGTGATATTCAATTTATCCACGCCGGTAAGGGTACAGCTCAGGGGTTCAGTCAGGGCGCCCGCTTCAAAGCTGACGTTTTCATCCAACTCCAGCAAAGCGCTCTCTTTGGTGCGATACTGATCGGCAAACGTACCATCGTAAGACACGCCAGCTTCTGTGCCGTGTTTTTGCTCACAGTGGTTCATATTTCCAATCTGGCACATGCGGCAGGTACCGCAAGAGTAGGTAGGATTAATCACAACCCGATCACCCGGTTTGAAACGTCTGACATCGGGTCCGATCGCCAGGACTGTGCCGGTTGATTCGTGTCCCAGTGTGGTGCCGGGTAAGGCAACCGGGTAGTCACCGGTGATGATACCTACGTCGGTACCGCATATACCGCAGACTTCAATCGCGACGATGACGTCATCACCATCAATGCATGAAAGTGAGGGCACTTCAACGGGAGTAATATCCCACACGGCGTTAAATTTCAGGGCTTTCATCAAATGGTCTCCTGTATAGCGCGATCCACGCTTTCCAATGCGGTGAAAGCGATATCAAGTTTTTGAATAATTTCGTCGAGATGACGGCGTTCGCAGACAAGCGGTGGGCGAATCTTAATAGCGTTGCCCTTACCGTAGCGCGATCCTCGAATGATCAATCCCTTGCTGGCAGCCAGATCAATCGCCTGTGCTGCGATTTCCGGGCTGGGAGTATCAAAACCAAACATGTATCCTAATCCCCGGACGCGGCTTATTAACGAATGCTTTTTCTGCAAATCAAGCAGAGCATTGCGCAAATAGGCTTCGTGACGCTGCACATTGTCTAACAGCTGTTCGTCTTCAATGATCGCAATGGTTTCATGTAGCGCCGTCAGCGACAGCGGGTTAGCCCCGGAGGTATTAGAGTGCTCATAAGCGGCCAAGACGTCGAGCTTCTCTTTCATCAGGATGCCCCCTGTCGGAATACCTATTCCGCCAGCACCCTTGGCAAAGACAATTATGTCGGGCTGAAGCGCGTTGGCGTAGCCTGTACTTGCAAAGAATGTTCCCGTACGACCAAATCCGGTCTGAACTTCATCTGCAATCAGGACAATGTCATGCCGGGTGCAAAACTTGCGGATCTGGCGATAGAAAGTTACCGGCAGGACGATATTACCGCCATTGCCCAGTACGGGCTCCATGATCATACATGCAACTTTCCCACTCGAGCCATAGCAGAAAGAATCCTCCAACTCAGTAATAAATTTTGCACTCGAGCTTTCGGCATCGGCCGCTTCAGCAGCGTCTGCCAGTACGCTATCAGGTGTCGGGATTTTAAATGACCCTTCGATATGGTTAGCAAAATGTTCCAGGCGAAAAGCATTTCCGGAGATGCTTGCCGTAGCTAGCGACTGGCCGTGATGTGAGGCGAATAGGGAGATTACGCCTGAGCGGCCGGTATACTTTTGTGCCATACGGATGGCTCCCTCTACCGCCCCCGAGCCAGATACATCCCTCAGCCAAATACGATTAATTTCGGCTGGTAAATAGGGTTTTAATCGCGTGAGAATATTTTCAGCCATCGGCTTGGTATAAGCTGAACTTAAATGCGCGCAGCGTTCTATTTGCTCTTTTAGCTTATTAGTCAATCGAGAGTGTGTATATCCAAAGGGCAGGTTGAATGTTCCTGAAGCCGCATCAATTAAAGTGGTTTCGCCATCATGCAAATAGGGGCCATCCCCCTTAAAACGGCCGATCATTGCATCAAAGTCATCACGATTACTTTTCATATTAACCATCCCATATGATTTTATTGTTAACATTGTTCACCTGCAGAGTAAGAGGCGTGGAAGGCGCTGTATTAGCGCATCGTTATTATTTTGAAATCTATATTATTCGTTTGGTTTTAGAGGGTTATGTTTATTATCAGATGCAATTGTCCTGAAGCGCTGAATTAACGCGGCGGGAAATCTTGTTGTTAGAGCCACATTGTTCCTGAAGAAAAACTGGTTTCCCTGACCTATACTCACGCTCGACGTTGTGTTGCCGCATCGTTAACAACGCGCAGTCTGTGCGTTGCGATCTGCAGTCACGTTTTCTGACGTTAAAAGAGGACAGATAGTGAAGATAAACCAGTGTTATTGATTAGATTCTATTTACTTATCAGTAGTTCATTTTTCCATCACAATCTCTCCTTTCACGATTTTTTCACATAATCCATAGTTTTTGATCAGTATATGGAAATAATTACATCATTCAAAGGGGATATTGACTTTACTTGCATAGCTTTTAAATATAAATAAATGTTATTACTTTAAGGGTTTTGTTGATTTTTAGTTGAAGGACGGAGAGATGCCATGTTTAACATTATGATCTACATGGACCTTGATGGTTAGGAATCTGAATCGCTTCTTTTCGGATGACTTAGCCATGGAAGGCGATACGACCCATACCTGTTACGGCGCGGATCAGCATGAGTTTGTGATAAAAATGCCATCTTCGCCGGATTTCTAACCTGAAACCCATTTTTCAGGCGCACCGATCCAGCTCAGGCATCCGCAACCATCGTTTTTTCGCCATCTGATGCAGCCTGTCTGAGAGCATTTTTGCGGCGTGCTCACCCGCCATGGTGCCGGCAAAAATCAGCCGGCCTTTGCAGAGGATGCACTGGTACGGATCGGTGCCCAGGAAGGCTTTCATCAGCACCGCAAATCCCGGACGTTGCGGCTTCTCCCGCACTGTCATTTGCAGCGCTTCGTAAACTTTTGGCAGTAGGGTGCCGCGTTTACGGTTGGCCAGGAAGCCGTAGTAACGCACCATTTTAAAATGCCGGGATGGGATATGGCTGACGTAACAATGGTTAGGAGATTGAATCGCTTCTTTTGGGAGCACCTGACCATGAAAAGTGACACCGCCTACGCCATTACTGCTGCTGATCTGCGTGGGCTTTGATGTAAAAATACTTTCTTCGCCGTATTTTTAACCTGAAACCCTTTTTTCAGGCGCACCGATCCCGCTCAGGCATCCGCAGCCATCGTTTTTTCGCCATCTGTTGCAGCCTGTCTGAGAGCATTTTTGTGGCGTGCTCACCTGCCACGGCGCCGGCAAAACGCAGCCGGCCTTTGCAGAGGATGCACTGGTACGGGTCCGTACCCAGGAAGCCTTTCATCAGCACCGCGAACCCGGGGCGTTTCGGTTTTTCCCGTACCGTCATTTCCAGCGCTTCGTAAACCTTCGGCAGCAGCGTGCCCCGCTTGCGGTTAGCCAGAAAGCCGGAGTAGCGCACCATTTTAAAATGCCGCGCCGGAACGTGGCTGATATAGCGCCCGATCATCTCTTCCTGACTCAGCGTCTGGCGTTTATGCTTTCCCGTGCGGTGATCGAGGTAGTGGTGGACCACCGCTCCACCGGCGTAGTGTCGCAGTCGTGAAGCCGACACCGGAGGCCGTTTCAGGTAACGTCCGAGGTATTTCACGCTGTGCCAGGCTCCCCGGGTTTTTTTCGCGAAGTGTACCTTCCAGTGCCGGCCATACTGTGCCTTCAGGTAACGCCGCCACTGGCGCTCATCGCAGATGTGGCCCCGGCCCGGCAGGGTGCCGGGACTGACCCGCTCATAGCTGTCGCGCAGCAGGCGGGTAACGGCCCCCCGCCAGATTTCCTCAACGGCCTTCTTTTTGAAGAAAAGGCTGCGCCAGACGCCGTGCTTAACGTCAAGCCCACCGCGGGTGACGGAAACGTGGATGTGCGGGTGCTGATTAAGTTGGCGGCCGTAAGTATGTAGGGCACAGAAGATACCGACCTCAATACCCTGCCGGCGTGCCCACTTCAGTATGGCGCGGGTGGCGCAGCGGAACAGGTCGTTGAGCAGGGGCCAGTTGTCGTTGAAGAAGGGCCACAGCAGGTGTGGCATGGTAAAGGTGATATGCTGCCATTCGCAGTCGGGGAGGACGTGCTGTTGCTCCGCGATCCACTGTTCGGTGGACTTCATGCCGCAGGCGCTGCAGGCCGCAGGCGCTGCAGGCCTTTGACTTGCAGCTCTGGCAGAAGAAGCGGGAGTGTGTGCAGTCCGGCGAGGCGCAGCAGTAGCGGCGTACGCCCATGGCGCAGGTCCCGCAGGCGAGCATGCGCTCAACGGAGAGGCGGGTCCACTGGCTGATGCTGTCGCTGTGTTTTTCGAGGTAACGATTCCAGCCGTCATCGACGGTGAAAAGAAATTTAGCGGGACGGGGGATATGCATGGAGCAGAGTATAAAGCGGAGCGCCGAACATGCAAACACCCGAAGCTGCGGAGCAGCGCCGCTCACGCCGCAGGCGTGCTACGTTCTACTAATTGGAAGCACTACCCAATTTTTGTTGACCACTACAATAAACCTCTGTCAGAGTTTCTTTTCTGAACAGGAGGTGTTATGAAGAAAATAAACTATCAAATCAAATATATTGAGTATTTATTGAGGAAGTGCAGAACAATTTTAACCAATGATATTTCATTTCATGCAGACAGGCTAAGCAAGATATCTGGAACATATCCGGACTTGCGTAACCCAGTAACGCTTAATGAGAAAATTTGCCATCGCATTTTGTTTAGACAGGACCCATTTTATACAATGCTTGCTGATAAACTTCTGGTCAGAGAGTATGTTGAGAAGCGGACAAATTTAATCAAGCTTAATCCTTTAGTAGGTATTTATAACAGAGTTGATGATATTGATTTCGACAAACTACCTACTAAATTTGTTTTGAAATGCAATCATGATAGTGGTAGCACGATCATATGCACGGACAGAACGGATTTTGATCCCATTATGGCTAAAAACAAATTAAAACTATCGCTTAAAAAAAATATGTATTATACAACCAGAGAATGGCAGTATAAAAATATACAACCCGTGATTCTCTGTGAAATGTATCTTGATATTTTTTTAAATAAAAATAGGAGCATAACTACAGAAATGCTGAGGGTTCATTGTTTTCACGGTGTAGCATGTTTTATTGAGGCCGATATTACTGACAGTGATGGAAATGAATTCATTAACGTTTATGACAGATCGTGGAATTTACAACCCTTTCAGATGGAATACCCAAATACGCCATCCCCGGTCGATGAACCAGAATCTTTTCATCAATCTGTTATTGCTGCACAGGAGTTAGCAAAAGATATAGACTACTGCCGCGTCGATCTTATGCTAAAAGGAGAAGATATCTATTTCAGCGAAATAACATTGAGTCCCAAAAGAGGCAAGCTTAAAATCACCCCTGCAATCTGGGACGCCAAAATCGGCAGTATGTGGGATCTGTCTCTTGCTAAAGCGGGTAATGACTTCAATCGATAGAATTTTCTGGTAATCTACGGGTATTTGAGGTTTTCCTTGGCTACCGTTACTGTTCATTGTCCGCGCTGTCATTCCGATGAAGTTTATCGACATGGTCGTAGTTGTTCCCAGCATGAGCGCTTCCGTTGTCGCTCATGTAAGCGTGTTTTCCAGCTCACTTACTCTTATGAAGCAAGAAAACCCGGCGTTAAGGAGCTGATTGTTGAAATGGATCATAACGGCGCAGGTGTCCGCGATACCGCCAGAACACTGAAGATCGGTATCAATACCGTCATACGGGCATTAAAAAGCTCTCGCCCCGGCGAATAACATCTGCGCCTGTCGCTCACGCTGATGTTGCCCTTATCTGTGAGCTGGATGAGCAGTGGAGCTTCGTTGGCAGCAAGGCACAACAACACTGGCTCTGGTGCGCTTATATTACTAAAACTGGCGGTGTATTGGCTTACACGTTCGGAGCACGGAATGATGAGACCTGTCGGGAACTGTTAGCCCTGTTGACTCCCTTCGGTATCGGCATGGTGACCAGCGATGACTGGGGCAGCTACGCCAGAGAAGTGCCGAAGGAGAAACACCTGACCGGCAAAATCTTCACGCAACGTATAGAACGTGACAACCTGACCCTCCGCACCCGCATTAAGAGGCTGGCACGTAAAACAATCTGCTTCTCGCGTTCCGTGGAAATCCACGAAAAAGTCATCGGTTCCTTCATTGAAAAGTACATGTTCTACTGATTGGAAGCACTACCGTTGATAACTCATCTATGAAAAGCATTGACAAATAAAATGAACAACCTATGTTAGAGCGCTTGCTCTAACATAGTCATCATAATATTAAAAAAATAGGCCATAGTTATGCTCCATCAAAATAAAAATAATTTAATTAAAATATTTAATAATGATTCATACGTTCTCGGATTATTATCTGTGTTTGTCATATTCCCTGCGATGGCACATACTACCACGACACCCTACCTAAATGTTGCGATCTACCGAGGGGAAGCAGGATGTTCATGGTTGGGAGATTGAATCGCTTTTTTTGGGAGCACCTGACCATGAAAAGTGACACCGCCTACGCCATTACTGCTGCTGATCTGCGTGGGCTTTGATGTAAAAATACTGTCTTCGCCGTATTTTTAACCTGAAACCCTTTTTTCAGGCGCACCGATCCCGCTCAGGCATCCGCAGCCATCGTTTTTTCGCCATCTGTTGCAGCCTGTCTGAGAGCATTTTTGTGGCGTGCTCACCTGCCACGGCGCCGGCAAAACGCAGCCGGCCTTTGCAGAGGATGCACTGGTACGGGTCCGTACCCAGGAAGCCTTTCATCAGCACCGCGAACCCGGGGCGTTTCGGTTTTTCCCGTACCGTCATTTCCAGCGCTTCGTAAACCTTCGGCAGCAGCGTGCCCCGCTTGCGGTTAGCCAGAAAGCCGGAGTAGCGCACCATTTTAAAATGCCGCGCCGGAACGTGGCTGATATAGCGCCCGATCATCTCTTCCTGACTCAGCGTCTGGCGTTTATGCTTTCCCGTGCGGTGATCGAGGTAGTGGTGGACCACCGCTCCACCGGCGTAGTGTCGCAGTCGTGAAGCCGACACCGGAGGCCGTTTCAGGTAACGTCCGAGGTATTTCACGCTGTGCCAGGCTCCCCGGGTTTTTTTCGCGAAGTGTACCTTCCAGTGCCGGCCATACTGTGCCTTCAGGTAACGCCGCCACTGGCGCTCATCGCAGATGTGGCCCCGGCCCGGCAGGGTGCCGGGACTGACCCGCTCATAGCTGTCGCGCAGCAGGCGGGTAACGGCCCCCGCCAGATTTCCTCAACGGCCTTCTTTTGAAGAAAAGGCTGCGCCAGACGCCGTGCTTAACGTCAAGCCCACCGCGGGTGACGGAAACGTGGATGTGCGGGTGCTGATTAAGTTGGCGGCCGTAAGTATGTAGGGCACAGAAGATACCGACCTCAATACCCTGCCGGCGTGCCCACTTCAGTATGGCGCGGGTGGCGCAGCGGAACAGGTCGTTGAGCAGGGGCCAGTTGTCGTTGAAGAAGGGCCACAGCAGGTGTGGCATGGTAAAGGTGATATGCTGCCATTCGCAGTCGGGGAGGACGTGCTGTTGCTCCGCGATCCACTGTTCGGTGGACTTCATGCCGCAGGCGCTGCAGGCCGCAGGCGCTGCAGGCCTTTGACTTGCAGCTCTGGCAGAAGAAGCGGGAGTGTGTGCAGTCCGGCGAGGCGCAGCAGTAGCGGCGTACGCCCATGGCGCAGGTCCCGCAGGCGAGCATGCGCTCAACGGAGAGGCGGGTCCACTGGCTGATGCTGTCGCTGTGTTTTTCGAGGTAACGATTCCAGCCGTCATCGACGGTGAAAAGAAATTTAGCGGGACGGGGGATATGCATGGAGCAGAGTATAAAGCGGAGCGCCGAACATGCAAACACCCGAAGCTGCGGAGCAGCGCCGCTCACGCCGCAGGCGTGCTACGTTCGATGATAAGCCGCCGCGCCCTGCCAGCTTCGCGCCGACGCCCAGCTGGCACCCCAATTTAAGAAGCCATTCGATTTCGGGTGTCACATCGCGCGAAAACCGCCATTGCTTCAGCGCGGCCGCAAGCCAGCGGAGGATAAAGAGGTTTTCCTGTGCCGGCGACATAACGCCAGCATCCTGTCTGGCCAGCGCCAGCGCCACCAGGGCGCACCATGCCAGACGGCCCGATTTTGCTGTCAGCGTCAAGCCGACTCATCCCCTGTATAAATATGCGGTTCCGCCCGGGGAAGCGCCTCGTTGAAAATGCCGGCCATTAAATACTTTCATTAGTAGCATGGGGACTGGTGGGAACGAGTGCAAAGTTTATCAATGCGGCGATCTTTGCAACAGTGCAACTAAATTTCTTGTTGCCGAATCGCGTTAAACTGCGTCGGACTATTCTTTTTCATGTAGAGGGCCCGCAAGCTACCGGCCACAAAGGTAAGTATCAAACTACCTATCACACAGACATTCGCCAGGTTAAATCCCTGTTTCCCAGTTAAGGCGGAGATATTATAGAAAGTCAGCAAAAGGAAACAGATGAAGGTGGTGAAGGCTAAGAAAGGCGCAACTCTAGTTTCCCAGAGTGTATGAGGTAAATTTTTTCCCCAGAAGAATGTTACTACGGACAATGCAGTGAGTGTAATCACAAACATATATCCCAGGGTTCCCACTGCGGCTAGATAGGTATAAGTCTGGCTTACCGGATCTATGCTCAATGCTGAGCAAGTGACGATGACGATTAAAGATATCACAGAAAAAGCGCACGATGAAAAATAAGGAGATGAGTGAGATGGATGGACTCGCGCAAAATTCGCATTCAGCACATTGCTTTTTCCCAGTACGTAAGCATAACGGCTTACAATATTATGCGTCGACAGGGCGGCGGCAAATATGCTGGATATGAGCAATAGGCGAGAAATGTCATGGAGAACTTTACCCATATAGGTGTTAATAAGACCTAAGTACATATTTTCTGGGTTGGCTTCTGAAACGGAGACGACTTTCTCAAGACCAACGCCGACAACTGCGAAATATATCGAAACGCAGTATAGCATCGTAATTAGCACGACTGAGAAATATGTTGCGCGCGGGATTGTTTTATCCGGCGTATTAACTTCTTCTCGGTAGACCACAGTTGCTTCAAAGCCGATGAAACCGAATACCGCAAACAGAATTCCAAGACCGACGTTACCGGAAAAGAATGACGATGGTTCGAGCGGTACTATCGACATCCCGTGGATGCCTTTCGTAAACAAAACCGCGGCGTCGGCAAGCAGAATAATGAGCAATTCTGCGGCCAGAGCGAAACCGAGAACCCGGGCGCTAGCTTCAATGTTGACGTAGCCTAAGATGCCGACCATAAGAACGAGCGCTACCGCAAATATTCCCCAGTGCAGTTGCAGGCCAAAAGTTCCGCTGATGGTATCGCGAATGATGACCGCCAGATATGCCTCAAGGGCGATAACCAGCACTGCATAGGAGATGATCGCCACTGAAGCAGAAGCTATACCGATCACTCTCCCCGTTCCTTTAAGAATGTATGAATAGAAAGCGCCAGCGCTTTTTACGTACCGAGACATTGCCACAAAGCCACATGAAAAAGTCAACAGCGCGGTACCGACGACTAAGATTGTCAAAGGCGCGCCGATACCATTACCTAAACCGATTATCAGGGGAGAAACACCCGCCATCATTGTTAATGGCGCGGCCTGTGCGAGGACCATAAAAACGATACCTATGGTAGTGAGGTTTCCTTTAAGTCCAGTCTCTTTACTGGCTTCATTGTAGTCTTTCAAAGATGAGGTCATTTTAGTTCTCCTGCTTGCATAATATCTTGAAAATTACTCTACAAACTGCTTTCTGAGAGAAGATTTACCTTGACTGATTATCCCTTTCTTATTTAAAGCTTGTTCAGTTCGCTGAAAAAAGAGCGTATCAGAAAACGTATCTATAAACCCGGGCTCTGGCCCGTGCCAATATTTTCGATTACATTGAAATCTTCTATAATCGGTCCCGGCGCCATAGTCATCTCGGTGGCGTCAGTCCGGAGGCCTTTGAACAGGCCTCGTCGTGAGGACAGGGTTGTGGGGTCAGTCCAGTTGAACTCACAGCTCAACGCAAACATAAGCATCAGCCCCCAGTTTTAGATGCAACCTTGAGTACCCTTGCAGTATTCATCACTCGCTAACCCGTTATCTGGATAAGCATCTTGCCACACAGATTGGTCATTAATTGATCAAATCATTCTCACGCTCTTCTATCCAGTTCAAAAAAATCTATCATAAATAAATCTTCCTTATGAATGATTACATTTCTCACCCGCGTAGCTAAGAAAATATGTGAATTATAAACCAGTACCAAATATGCAACTTTCTCTGATGCCGTCAAGCAGCAATTACCCCGTAAAATAATTCTATTTATCTTACTGATTTTTTTCGATTATAACCATGTGTTCATTTTTTCTTCACAAGAATTTTAACACATCGATAAATACGACTTTATTTTACATAAGAAAGACTTAACTATGACAGTGATGATCTGTACAATTAGCCGCTGATCCTATTTTTATCAGTTGGAGATATTTACAACTCCTGCTTAATTGAGGACTCACACAGCTGGAAATCAATCTCCAATACTCCTATTTCAGAGACTGCTTAGCAGGTCCGATAAAACGGAGCAATCCGCGGTTGCCCGCGTTAGAGAGTAGTGAATTGCGGCCGGGAGCCAGGATCACCAGCTTCGCTGGAAGGTGAAAAAGCACCTAATGCTATGACGGATTTCATCGGGACTGAAAAATTACGCCTGAAGTCGGTAAAGAATCTCAGACACCTGCTCAGAACAAGGAGTGAAAAAACAGAAAAGAGGAATACAAGTGCAATAACTGAATTCCAAGAGGTTGCGTAACAAAACCCCCTGACTGCTCGAGCTTGTAGGCAACAGGGTAATAGCCGGAAATTGGGAATTTCAAATTCTGGGGCCTAACAGGCATACTCGTGGTTAAGTACGGAGATAACGATGAGCCACAAATCCGCTGTTTTACGTGTAAAAGGGTTTAATGTGTTTGTGGAATTTACGGCGAGCACAACACACACTAACAACAGGACCCTGCTGATAAATGGAGCCCTGGCGACGTCCGCGTCATTCCGAAACTGGAAAAAGTTCCTCTCCGGTAAATCCGACGTCATCACCTTTGATCTGCCATTTTCGGGGTTGTCTAAACCGTTTAATCAGGATGATTTTGGAATCGTTACCCTTGATGATGAAGTTGCCATAATTGAAACGATCATTTCTGTATATCAGCCCAATGTTATCGCTTCCGTTTCCTGGGGTGGAGCAGCGAGTTTGAAATTGCTTAAAAGCGGTCATCACAACCTGCGGCACGTCATTATTGCCTCTTATTCTTTTGAATTTAACGACGTAATGCAGAATTACGTAGCGGAAGCAAACCGGCTTTCCCGGGAACGAAAATTTCATGAACTTGCAATGCTTATGAATGATGAGGTCGGTTTTTATCTGCCGAAACAGATGAAGGCATGCAACTACAGGCACCTAGCTGGTCTGGATGACATTGAGTATAGGCAGGGCCGCTTCCATCTAGAACAGATTTCGGGCATGCGAAATGATGACTACAGGAGTATCGTTAGTAATTCACCTTGCCAATTTCACTTTATCAACGGAGATCTCGACCGTCATACGCCGCAAAAAAGCATTCAGGATGTCTGTGGGGAAAAAGAGAACACCCGTTTCTACCAGATCCCTGAGGCGGGCCATTTTCTTGATCTTGAAGGTAGAGACTGCAGGCAAAGAATGTCCGAAACTTTCAGGCAGATATTCAGTTTAATAGGGGGCTAAAATGAAAGTGATAATTGGCGCACTAGGTTCGTCTGGCGATGTTTATCCCTGCATTGAAATCGGTGCCATACTCAAGAAAAGACACCATGAGGTATATCTTCTAGCCAATGAGCATTTCAAATCGTCGGCGGTATCCCGCGGATTATCTTTTATGCCAGTGGGGGACAGAGAGGACTATCTGAGAACGGTCAAGGACAGGCGTCTGTGGGATAAAAAAACTGCACTGAAAACCCTGTCGGGTTACATGGCCGCACAGCAGGAGGAGATGTACAACGCCATGGCAGCTTTTATTGAAGAAGACTGCAACTGCATAATCATTCATTCGCTGTGGTGCTTTGCCGCCTCGATCGTCAGTGACAAGTTCGGGGTCAGGAAATTCTCTGTCAGCCTGACCAATGCCACTCAGAAATTGAAACCCGGTCGGTTAATTTCCTTTCTGGAAAAGGTATCTGGTGCAAGTCTTAACTGGAAACTCGCGCTTTTCAAAAGCCTGATAGTTTCACCCGCATTACAGGATACGGTAAATACCCTCAGAATGAGCAACGGCCTAGCTGGCCGTAAAAATATTTATGCAGCTTGGACAGATGATGAAGCGAATTCCGTAGTGTTGTATGAGCCATGGTTTTATAAAAAAAATCAGCGCAAGGGATTTTATGCCGGGTTTCTGCTCAACAACGACAGCGAATGCTCACATGATACTCTGGTTTCGTCCTTTATTGACCGCAACACCGTGGTGATCTTTACCAGCTGGGCCTTGGCTGACGACCACTTTGTGAACCAGATAGTGAGCGACATAAAGGAAGAGGGCATGAAGTGCGTGATTGTCACCCCTGAGGCCGATATAGTACATGCAGAACACAGGGTGCTCATGGTCCCCTTTATCAACATCTCTAAGATCCGGGGCTGTCTGTTTGCTGTACATCATGGTGGCATCGGAACGACAGCCCAACTGCTTAGCAATGGTGTGCCTCAGCTTATTTACCCCAGCGCATTCGATCAATTCGGGAACGCCATAACGATTGAAAGGCTTCGCTGCGGGCTCAGGGGAAGGGGAAGGGGAAGAAAGCAACTGAAGGCTATGGCAGAATTTTCCAGGTCCGGCAGGAACCATTGTGAGCACTTCGCTGCCCTGTTCAACGACGATACCAGCATCAGAAACAGCAAACTGGAGTCTTTCCTCCGCCTGAATTAGTCCTGATGTCAGTTTCTGCGGAAAGGCTTCTCCTAGAGCTTCAAGCATAATCGGTTAGGAGTATATTTTCGGGCTCTGTCCGGGGATATACATCCTTTTTGACCGTACCAGCATGTCCCGGTTGAAAACAGACACGAAAAAATCAGGAACAAAAACCTGCTTCCGGGACGGTGCCCATAGCATAGAATCAAATGTAAGCGTCACATTCAGACCATCTTACTTTTCTGACCATGCTTTCGGCCATTAATACCTGCGTGAACAGAGACAGTGCCATGATTAGTTACACGCGCCATATTCAGTGAACGTAGCACGCCTGCGGCGTGAGCGGCGCTGCTCCGCAGCTTCGGGTGTTTGCATGACCGGCGCTCCGTTTTATACTCGGTCTCATGTATATCCCCCGCCCCGCTAAACTCCTCTTCACCGTCGAGGACGGCTGGAACCGCTACCTCGAAAAACACGGCGACAACATCAGCCAGTGGACCCGCCTCTGTGTTGAGCGCATGCTCGCCTGCGGGACCTGCGCCATGGGCGTACGCCGTTACTGCTGCGCTTCGACGGACTGCACACACTCCCGCTTCTTCTGCCAGAGCTGCAAGTCAAAGGCCTGCAGCGCCTGCGGCATGAAATCAACTGAGCAGTGGATAGCCGAACAGCAGCACGTGCTGCCCGACTGCGACTGGCAGCACATCACCTTTACCATGCCCACCTGCTGTGGCCCTTCTTCAGCAACAACTGGCCCCTGCTCAACGACCTGTTCCGCTGCGCCACCCGCGCCATGCTGAAGTGGGCACGCCGGCAGGGTATTGAGGTCTATTAGGCGACAATTACCCAGTCCGCCGTGTTGCCTCAGCAGTTAATGTTACTTTCTTGCTTCAGCTAAAATGTTACCATAAGCACGAGTTCCATAGACCAGTTCTCTTACCACTCTGACCCGCCATTCCTGTAACCTGCGCTGCAGTGTTCTGCGATGGCCTTCGGTGAATTTACCCGGATGTGCGCCTTCAAGCTTGAGAAGTAATTCGGTACATGGTTAGGAATCTGAATCGCTTCTTTCGGATCACCTGACCATGGAAGGCGACACGACCCATGCCTGTTACGGCGCGGATCAACATGAGTTTTGTGATAAAAATGCCATCGTCGCCGGATTTCTAACCTGAAACCCATTTTTCAGGCGCACCGATCCAGCTCAGGCATCCGCAACCATCGTTTTTTCGCCATCTGATGCAGCCTGTCAGAGAGCATTTTTGCGGCGTGCTCACCCGCCATGGCGCCGGCAAAACGCAGCCGACCTTTGCAGAGGATGCACTGGTACGGATCCGTGCCCAGGAAGCCTTTCATCAGCACCGCGAACCCGGGGCGTTTCGGTTTCTCCCGTACCGTCATTTCCAGCGCTTCGTAAACCTTCGGCAGCAGCGAGCCCCGCTTGCGGTTAGCCAGAAAGCCGGAGTAGCGCACCATCTTAAAATGCCGCGCCGGAACGTGGCTGATATAGCGCCCGATCATCTCTTCCTGGCTCAGCGTCTGGCGCTTATGCTTTCCCGTGCGGTGATCGAGGTAGTGGTGGACCACCGCGCCGCCGGCGTAGTGTCGCAGCCGTGAAGCCGACACCGGCGGTCGTTTCAGGTAGCGTCCGAGGTATTTAACACTGTGCCAGGTTCCCCGGGTCTTCTTCGCGAAGTGTACCTTCCAGTGCCGGCCATACTGTGCCTTCAGGTAACGCCGCCACTGGGGATCATCGCGGATGTGGCCCAGGCCCGGCAGGGTGCCGGGACTGACCCGCTCATAGCTGCCGCGCAGCAGGCGGATAACGGCACCCCGCCAGATTTCCTCAACGGCCTTATTTCTGAAGAAAAGGCTGCGCCAGGCGCCGTGCTTAACGTCAAGCCCACCGCGGGTGACGGAAACGTGGATATGCGGGTGCTGATTAAGTTGGCGGCCGTAAGTATGCAGGGCACAGAAGATACCGACCTCAATACCCTGCCGGCGTGCAAACTTCAGCATGGCGCGGGTGGCGCAGCGGAACAGGTCGTTGAGCAGGGGCCAGTTGTTGCTGAAGAAGGGCCACAGCAGGTGGGGCATGGTAAAGGTGATGTGCTGCCAGTCGCAGTCGGGCAGCACGTGCTGCTGTTCGGCTATCCACTGCTCAGTTGATTTCATGCCGCAGGCGCTGCAGGCCTTTGACTTGCAGCTCTGGCAGAAGAAGCGGGAGTGTGTGCAGTCCGTCGAAGCGCAGCAGTAACGGCGTACGCCCATGGCGCAGGTCCCGCAGGCGAGCATGCGCTCAACACAGAGGCGGGTCCACTGGCTGATGTTGTCGCCGTGTTTTTCGAGGTAGCGGTTCCAGCCGTCCTCGACGGTGAAGAGGAGTTTAGCGGGGCGGGGGATATACATGAGACCGAGTATAAAACGGAGCGCCGGTCATGCAAACACCCGAAGCTGCGGAGCAGCGCCGCTCACGCCGAAGGCGTGCTACGTTCCCATGATGCAGGAAAAAAACCGCCTCGCCGCACTGCTGCCGCAGGGCTGGGAGAGGGATTTCACCCACTTTTTCACCCTCGATGCCGCAGTGCTGATGTCGCTGCTCGGCTTCTGCGTTGCCAGCGGTATTAACGGCGTGCAGACCCGTGAGTGTGGGCGTACATCATCCAGCCGCCTCGATGCGCTGGAGTCCGCGCTCAATTTCAATATGCGTGACTGGTGGCAACCGACAAAAGATAGCTTTTTCGGCCTGCTGTCAAAAACTCAGATTGCAGATGCACTGAATGACGCAGGCGCCACCGGTGCCGCAGGCGACATCGACAAAATGAAAAAGGGTGACGCTGCCGCCGTAGCCGAAAGCCGCATGGCAGACAATCGCTGGGTGCCTGTCTGGATGCAGGGGGCACAGCCGCAGGAACCGGTAAATTGTGACGTACTGGATACTGATAACAACCACACAGCGCACGCTGCCTGATAACGGAGGCCGCCCCTATACGGGGCGGCGATAAGGAAATAAATCATGCGCAATATCATTACAACCGATGTCCTGAAGACCATGATCCCAGACGAGTTAGAAGATTACCATTCTGCCGGTGAGGATTTTCGTCGGGAACTGACTCACGCCGTTATAGGGAACCTTGCAGCACCGGATCAGTGGGACATTAATGGTGAATATCGCAGCGAGTTTGGCGGTTTTTTCCCTGTACAGATACGCTTTACGCCTGCTCATGGTAACTTTCATATTGCCGTATGCAGCCCCGGAGAGGTGAGCCCGGTCTGGATTATTGTCTTCATTACCCCCAGCGGCCGCCCCTTTTCGGTTGTCCGCACACTGGCGACCTTCAACCCAGAGATCGTGAGCCACACACTTAGCCTCGCTGCCTGTCTCGATGCTGATGGTTATTCGGCTGCCAGCATTATCAGCATTCTGGCAAGGGAGGGCGAAGCATGATCCCCCGCAGCCATTCCCTTATTCCTCTGCGTCCTGAGCGTCAGGCGGTTATAAAGGCTATCGCCTTTGTTGATGCCAGGCGTGAGGTTGAACCGTGCTGGAAAATTGCAGACTACCCGTACGCTCAGGCATTTTTCCGCTTTCTGTGCGGTAAAGGCAAAGTGACCGGTAAGAATCTGAATAAGGTTGCCGGTGTACGCTGGGATCCGAAAGAACGGCTGTCCAGTCTGGCAGACTGGGAGCGCGGATTTGATATGTTAATCAGCAGTGAAGGTCGCTATTGCCCGACGCCGCTGCCGTCCGATCTTGCCACTTATATTTTCCCCGAGCTGGCATTTTCCCTCTCGGAGCGTAAGGAAAAACGCTGGAAGCGGGAGTTTCAGCAGTACTCACGTCAGCAGGATAAGGAGCGAAACAGGGAAGAAGAAAAATACCAGAGTGTAGTAGGGCAGGCGGAAATCGAACTGGACTTTCAGACACCTGAAACGCTGCGGTCATGGTATGCGCACTGGTCACAGCAGGATATTCGTTCCTATGATTTGGAGCATATGTTCTGGGCGTGGGCGGGACGTTTTCCGTCGCTGACTGAGGTTCATCGCTGGTACTCCCGAGGGCAGGAGCCGCTGTGGCAGATGGTTGATGTTGTCCGGCATGTCTCGCAGAACACCTGTGCAGAACAGCAGGCTTTAGATCGCTGGTTGGTACCCAATAAACTTCCGTTCAGGGAGGCACGCGATGAGTGAAAAACGTCTGGCTTCTAACCAGCGGCGCAGTCTGGAAACCATGCGCGGAAAATTGCTGCTGATGGCAGAGCAATGGGATGAGGTTGATTACTGCGTCATGTCTGAACTGGAGCGACTGGCCGATAGCTTTGCGACAGTGGTTTCCGAGCTGACTTTTGTCATCGAAAAAAAAGACGTGCAAAGGGCTCAAAACGACACTGATAACGGATAAAAAGAGAAGCAGCGCTGACGCGCTGCTCTTCTCATCTCCGGTTCGCCCGCGTCAGAATGCCGCCTTATTTTCTTTTCTGGTGTCTCTCTTTTTCATTCTTCTTTGTCAATCACTCGTCCAGGTCAACGGCCATATCAACAACATGATGGCCCCCTTCGGCTCCTGACCGGCTGCGCCGTTCAGTCGTCAGCCGGCAGCTGCTGCGCATCTGCGACACTCCGCCGAACCCCTGCGGGTTTCGTCCCTCCCGGGTAGCGTCTGATGGCAACGTCCAGGTCAAGGGCTGCAGCTGGCTGACGCCAGCGCTTCACCGCCCCGTTGGGGCTTTAAGGAACCGGCCAGCCGGTCTGTCTGGTGTCTCCCTCCGTTGCGGTGTTCGCTGCGGGTTTTCTTTCTCCGTGGCAGACACTGGCACGGGGCGCTGCCCGGCCAAGGGTTCGCTTCGCCGGCTTACTCCGCCGTTCTCAGCCGCTCGTTCCTCCCGTCTTTGCGCTGCGGCCTCGACGCCGCCCCTGTCCTGTCAGCTGATACCCCGTACCGGTCTTTTTCCACGGAGCAAGACTCCCCGCGCTGCGTGAAACCTAAAAGGGTGACACCAGAAAAGAGGCCTGAACCCAAAAAGGAGAAAAATTATGCAATTACGTCTTACCCAGTCCGATGCTGTTTTAGGAATGAACGCGACATCTGAGGCCGAGCGCGATTACTGGCAGGCACGTGAGAAGGCATCAGTCTGTCACCCTGTTGAAATTATCGTTAACGCGTTTCATGACGCTGCCGGACTGATGTACCCGATGAACTGGCGAAGCGAAGCCGATCAGGATACGGAAACTTTCATGATGCGGGAAATGTACTGCGGCAACGTGACTGAAATTTATACCCGTATCGGGGCGCGTTATTTCCAGATGCGGGACTACAGCAACCTGAACCACGGCGAGATCGTGGAGCGCGTTAAGGAGGTGATGAGCAAAATCGACAAGAACCTGAAATGAAAAAAGCAGGGTTTCCCCTGCCTTCCGTGCCGGTCTGCACCGTGAGAAGTTTGACCGGCCATCAAAACCAGATGGAGATTAGACCATGCAATTTGACCCGCAAATCGTCGCACAGGCGAAAACGTTTGTAAATGCCTACCGCACGGGGAAACGTGCGCATATGCCTTCACTGCGCTTCGAATTCTGGCAGCAGTTTATGACCACCGTCCGCGCCGAACTCGGTATTCAGTGACCGTGCGCCGCCCCTGACGGGGCGGCTTTAAAAGAGGTGTCTTATGTCACAGCTGAGTTTCGAAAACCTTTGCCACGCTTTTGACAGTGCGCCGGTGATAGCAAAGCCTGTTTTGCCCCTTTCACCTGCGCGCGCGTTGCCGGTGATGTACATCAATGACCATCGTCGCGCGTTCATTAAATTATTCGGGGAAACCGCCCGTTATCATCATCGCTATGAGGTTTTTCGTGATTTCGTCGCGATGTCCGCTATCGCGATAGAAAATGTATTTCTGAAATCTGAGGCGCTGGAAAAAACGTATCTTGAAATAGCAGGGCGTTACCAGCCAGAAGACGTGACCCGCATTGCTCAATTACTGGGGCACGTCGTTATGGGGCTTGAAACGGAAATGTGTGATTTTTTAGGTTCTGTTTTCATGGAGCTTGAGCTGGGTTCCGGCAACTGGGGACAGTTTTTTACACCCTATTCGGTGCAATCACTCATGGCTCAATTGCTGTCACCCGCTATCGGGGAAACGATCGGCAAACAGGGTTGGGTAGACCTTAGCGAACCTTGCTGCGGTTCCGCTGGCATGGTGATTGGTTTTGCCCAAAAAATGATAGAAGACGGTTTTAATCCCTCCCAGCAGCTTTGGGCATCCTGTATCGATATCGATCCGAAAGCGGCTGACATGGCCTATATTCAGCTGAGTTTACTGGGTATCCCTGCCGAAGTCATAACCGGTAATACGCTAACGATGGCATTCAGCCGTACCCGCTTTACGCCGGTGTATTACCTTAACGACTGGCCTGAAAAGTTTTCACTTCGTGAACGCGTCGAGGCAATGAAAAAGGTGATGTCTGGATTTGCCGCGTAGTTTGTAAAGGCAGGGGGAACCCTGCTTTTACTGCCGAAAAACCTGCGGCCGGTGGCCGCGAGTTAGGAGGTGGCTGCGCCACCTCTTTTCTCCGTGCCGATTCGGATACAGATTTTATTGTCGGCACTTTCTCTCCTGGCTTTCCGTTGCTTTCAGTTCCTGGTCATTATCTCCTGTGATTGGCTGTTTTTGCCCTTGATTAAAACAACGTACGTCAAAGTCATGGCCCCCTTCGGCTCCCGACCGGCTAACGCCGTTCAGTCGTCAGCCACACTCCGACTGGCAGCTGCTGCGCACCTGCCAGTCTCCGCCGAACCCCTGCGGGTTTCGTCCCTCCCGGGTAGCGTCTGATGGCAACGTCCAGGTCAACCCCTGCAGCTGGCTGACGCCAGCGCTGTAACCGCCCCGTAGGGGCTTTAAGGGACCAGCCAGCCGGTCTTTCTGGCGTTCCCCTTTATGCAGGTGTTCGCTGCGGGGCTTCTTTCTCCGTGGCAGACACTGGCACGGGGCGCTTTGCGGTCAAGGGTACGCTTCGCCGGCCTGACGCCGCCCCTGACCGCTTCGCTGATACCCCGTTCCGGTCTTTTCCCACGGAGCCAGCCTCCCCGCACTGCATGAAACCCAAAAGGGTGACACCAGAAAAGAGGCTGGAAAGTTGAGAAGCGCGTCAGCCTGACGCTGTGTATTTTTTGATGAGGAGATCAGCATGTTGAAGTTTACTGCCAAAAATCTGTTACCTGTCGTGGCTGAAATACGACAGTACGATGCGGCTATGTTACTGGTTAAAGATGAAGGGATTTATGTCCTGTCATCCGAGGGAGAAAGTAAGGACGGGCGACGCACCGTTGCTTATGCTGAGGGCTATGATCCGGCTAAGTTTCCCGACGGTGGCGAATTATATGATGCCTGCGTCGATGCCGTTGGTGGCGACGATTTTGCCGAATCACTCCCCCTTAACGACGTCGTTCTGACTGCGTTAGCCGAAGGAAAACATGATTTGCTCATCGTCGTCACTGAAACTCAGATCCGTATTGATTTGGCTCTGGTCGGGAAGGCGTCATGAGTTAATCCGCGATGGCCGGTGGCGGTGGGTGCTCAGTCCGTTAGAGTGCCGATAACCTGACAGATTTCCGCGCTGTTTTTACCTGAAAGCGCGGGAAGCAATAAGGAAAGTGTCAGCGACCGGGTGGCCAGTTCGACAATACGGTCTATAGCCTGTGATTTCTCGTAGGCTTTGTACGTTCGCAGGCATTTACCCAGTTCTTCAGCGGCGCGTTCCTGATCCCAGCCCATCCCTTTTCGCCATAAACGCAATTCATAACCCGTCATAAACACCTTAAAAAGTGCAATAGTTGCATTATTGTAGTGTTTTTTTATCATGGCTGCACCCTTAAAAACATTAACGCAAAAGCTAACATTAGCTTTTGCGTTAATGTTTTTAAGGGTATAATTAGTCATATCGAAAGGGAGATGAACCAGATGTTCGAACTTTTATACCATCCTGAAGCCGCTCAGGAAGTGAAAGCGCTACCGGATGTTCTGCGCGGTAAAATGGCAAGACTATTGGTTCAGTTGAGCGAGCGGGGAAATGAATTACGCTACCCGTTAAGCAGACCCATCAAAAATGGATTGTTTGAACTCAGGGCGTCAGGAACAGATATTGCCCGCACCTTGTTTGTATTCCAGCAGGGGAAGAAAATTTATATTTTACGTTGTTTCATTAAGAAAACTGAGAAGACGCCGCCCAAAGAAATCGTGGTTGCGTTGCAACGACTGGAGGAATTATCTGATGGCTAAAGTAAAAGCAATAAGTCATGAAGACGTCATGAAGACGTTGCTCGATACCCCAGAAGCTATTGCTGCTTTCGAAGAGGCAAAAGATGAGTTTGCGCTGTTGGAGCAGCTCACGGCATGGCGGACTCAGGCGGGACTCACAAAAGCGGACGTTGCGGAACGAATGGGGGTAAAACCTCCGGCAATAAATCGCATCGAAAATAACGTGACGAAAGCCAGCTGGCAAACGCTGAAACGTTACGCGGCAGCCTGTGGTGTTGAACTGGGTATTACCGTCAGGGTGTGATCTGCCCCCTGCCTGTAAATCTTCTATGCCGCTGATTTTCGGGCGGCTGGTTGAGTGTAAGGCTTAAGCTTAGGTTTAATTATTATAAAAGTGCACTTATTGCACTTAATGAGCCGCTTTTCTAAGCGGCTTTTTCATGCGCGTTCACCCAGGACGCGCTTTGAGCCCGCCCAGGGCGACGAAATACAACAGCCCGCTTGCAGCGCCCACAGGGCGCGCCGCTCTTACTGGCCACTTTCGTGGCCGCTAAGGATGCCGGCCATGCTGTCCGGCTTCTTTCTGGTGTCAGCCTCACCTTTGCCGTTAGCGGTTTCCCTTTTGCAGTGACAGACACTTGCACGGGGCACTGACCTCACAAGGGTAAAGGCTAAAGCCCGCCATCTCCCCCGTTCGCAGTCGCTCGTTCCTCACTCCTTTGCGCTGCGGCCTCGAAGTCGCCCCTGTTCGTTCAGCTGATACCCCGTTCCGGTCTTTTGTCACAGCAACGGGCTCCCCGCCTTCATCACAACAAAGGGGAGACACCGTAAAGAAGCCGTAAGGCAATCGTACCTGAGAGGAGAAATATCTATGCGTTTAGCTTCCCGTTTTGGTAATGCCAATGTGATCCGCCGTGACCGCCCGCTGACCAATGATGAGCTTGCCCGCTTTGTGCCAAGCGTATTTTCAGAAGAAAAACATGAGTCTCGCAGCGAACGCTACACCTATATCCCGACCATCACACTGCTCGATAAGCTGCGTAGTGAAGGCTTTCAGCCTTTCTTTGGGTGTCAGACGCGTGTGCGCGATCAGGGAAAACGTGAGCATACAAAACATATGCTACGTCTGCGCAGGCAAGGACAGATTTCCGGTAAAGAAGTGCCTGAAATTATTCTTCTTAACAGTCACGATGGTTCAAGCAGTTACCAGATGATCCCCGGCATGTTCCGTTTTGTATGCATGAATGGTTTAGTGTGTGGCGATACGTTCGGTGATATTCGTGTCCTGCACAAAGGAGACGTCGTTGGTCAGGTCATTGAGGGCGCTTACGAGGTGCTCAACGTCTTTGACAGCGTTGCTGAATCCCGTGAAGAAATGAAAGCTATCACGTTGCGACCGGATGAGCAGCACCTGCTGGCGACTACCGCACTGAACTACAAATATGACGGCGCACATATATCGGTGGCCGCTGAAGATGTATTGCTCACACGCCGTCACGAAGACCGCAGCCCTGATTTGTGGACAACCTACCAAAAAGTTCAGGAAAACCTTATTAAAGGCGGACTGAACGGACGCACTGCGAAAGGCAAACGCTCAACGACCCGTGGCGTTAATGGCATTGCAGGGGACGTCAAACTTAACCGCGCCCTGTGGGAAATGGCGGAAAACTTTAAGAACCTGAAAAGTTAATCACAGCCGATAACCAGTCGTTAAACCGGCTGGTTATCAAAGAGCACGATAATTTTTTAACGTCATTCTTAATACAGGGTATCGATATGTACAGTACCTCTCCCGAGTTTAAAAAATGTCTGGTATGTAGCATCGGGCATATGACGCTGGACGATTCAGTCATTCTGAAAGAACGTTCATGGTTAGGAGATTGAATCGCATCTTTTAAGAGCACCTGACCATGAAAAGTGACACCGCCTACGCCATTACTACTGCTGATCTGCGTGGGCTTTGATGTAAAAATACTGTCTTCGCCGTATTTTTAACCTGAAACCCTTTTTTCAGGCGCACCGATCCCGCTCAGGCATCCGCAGCCATCGTTTTTTCGCCATCTGTTGCAGCCTGTCTGAGAGCATTTTTGTGGCGTGCTCACCTGCCACGGCGCCGGCAAAACGCAGCCGGCCTTTGCAGAGGATGCACTGGTACGGGTCCGTACCCAGGAAGCCTTTCATCAGCACCGCGAACCCGGGGCGTTTCGGTTTTTCCCGTGCCGTCATCGACAGCGCTTCCCAGACCTTCGGCAGCAGCGTGCCCCGCTTGCGGTTGGCCAGAAAGCCCGGGTAGCGCACCATTTTAAAATGCCTTGCCGGAACGTGGCTGATATAGCGGCCGGTCATCTCTTCCTAACTCAGCGTCTGGCGCTTTTGCTTTCCCGTGCGGTGATCGAGGTAATGGTGGACCACCGCGCCGCCGGCGTAGTGTCGCAGCCGTGAAGCCGACACCGGCGGGCGCTTCAGGTAGCGTCCGAGGTATTTAACGCTGTGCCAGGCTCCCCGGGTCTTCTTCGCGAAGTGTACCTTCCAGTGCCGGCCATACTGTGCCTTCAGGTAGCGCCGCCACTGCTCCCCGTCGCGGATATGCCCCAGTCCCGGCAGGGTGCCGGGACTGACCCGCTCATAGCTGTCGCGCAGCAGGCGGATAACGGCCCCCGCCAGAATTCCTCAACGGCCTTCTTTCTGAAGAAAAGGCTGCGCCAGGCGCCGTGCTTAACGTCAAGCCCACCGCGGGTGACGGAAACGTGGATATGCGGGTGCTGATTAAGTTGGCGGCCGTAAGTATGCAGGGCACAGAAGATACCGACCTCAATACCCTGCCGGCGTGCCCACTTCAGCATGGCGCGGGTGGCGCAGCGGAACAGGTCGTTGAGCAGGGGCCAGTTGTTGCTGAAGAAGGGCCACAGCAGGTGGGGCATGGTAAAGGTGATGTGCTGCCAGTCGCAGTCGGGCTGCACGTGCTGCTGTTTGGCTATCCACTGCTCAGTTGATTTCATGCCGCAGGCGCTGCAGGCCTTTGACTTGCAGCTCTGGCAGAAGAAGCGGGAGTGTGTGCAGTCCGGCGAGGCGCAGCAGTAACGGCGTACGCCCATGGCGCAGGTCCCGCAGGCGAGCATGCGCTCAACACAGAGGCGGGTCCACTGGCTGATGTTGTCGCCGTGTTTTTCGAGGTAGCGGTTCCAGCCGTCATCTACGGTGAAGAGGAGTTTAGCGGGACGGGGGATATGCATGGAGCAGAGTATAAAGCGGAGCTGCGGTCATGCAAATACCCGAAGCTGCGCAGCAGCGTCGCTCACGCCACAGGCGTGCTACGTTCATATCTCTTTCTGATAATTCCTTTAAATCAATCACATTACTTCTTCTTAAGTTAATTAACACCCAATAAGGCTATTCAACGGAATGCCAAACATTGTATGTAATTTTCTAATCATCGGTAGTGTCAGGTTACGTTTCCGGTTAAGTACCTCATAGACACGATTCGATTTTCCAATAGCCGGCTCAAGGTCTTTGACGGTCAATTCTTGTTGTTCCATACGGAATTTAATTGCTTCTACGGGGTCAGGTCCTTCTATTGGATAGTACCTGTTTTCGTATTCATTAATGAGCACACACATAATTTCAAAGAAATCGCCCTCCGGCGTATCGGCGGCAGGCTCATTATCAAACATAGGCTCTACGATACGTAATGCGGCTTCATAGTCCTGTTCTGTTTGGATGGGTTTAATTCGCATACTGGTTACTCCAGATTGACAGTTTCAGCATTTATCTTGTCATATTCTTTATGCGTACCGACAAATTTTATAAGCATCCAACCCCGCTGGTATGCAATGGCAACAATCAGCCGGTAGTCATTTCCTTTAATGTTGAATACCACACGCTTATTTTTAAGAATGCTGGCACTGCGGTATTGTTCTTTAATCTCAGCAGGCGTTTTCAATTCTGCCTTAGTGGCTTCTTCTACCCAGGCTTTTAGCGGCTGCTCTGCGTCAGGATTCGCCGTCCAAAAATCCCTTAAAGTTTTGATGGCGATTATTTTCATATGGGTATAGTAGTCCCATTTCAGGACTGAGGCAACAGCTTTATCCCACTGTGGGACTATTTTTGATAAATCTAGCTGAATATCCAGTGACAAATGTGCAAATTAAGGCGTACAAAGGCCACCAAAGCGCCCCTTTACTATCGAAACACGAACTACCTGACCATCATAACTGGCTTTGCTTCATGCTAATTATGACGTTTATAAGGTGGGTATGGTTTACCTCATTGAATTCATGAAAAAATTGTTTAGAGCAGTCTTCTTCATAGCCCTGGTCGCGTCTGGCGTGTAAGTGCAGATTTCGCATGCGAAATTTATTGCATATCATTATTGATATGCAAAATGCAAAATGCTAACCTCGCCTGGTACTAAATCCATATCATTTGTCAGGCAGATAGCTGTCCTGACGTCAGGCGTAACGCCATGCTCAAAGGAGTGTTTATGAAGTATCAGTACGATAATGCCGGTGATTTTTTTCTGCCTTATTCCAATAGCTCCCGCCCCCACTCAAACATTTCGCATGCGAAATACCAAGGATAAACTATGAGTCTTAAAATCGGTTCGGCAGGCAAGTTTATCGTCGTATGCAATCAGAAAGGCGGGATAGTTAAATCACAGTCTACAGCTGAGATTGCTTACAGCCTTCGTAAAGCCGGCTTCAGAACGTTGGAAATAGATATGGACTGGACCACCGGTTTAACGGAAAGAGCGTTCCCTGATGGTTTACCTGCTGAAATTGAGCGTGAACCTCTGAGCAACACGTTCTCGCCGGGTGAAGCTAATACCTATCAACTTTACTTTCCAGATACCATCATCAGCCCGGTGGAGTTACCTGATGGCCGCTTTTTCATCGGGGCCACAAGTGAGTTAAATGAAATCAACTATCGTAACTCGGACTGCATGTTCGATTTCCGTGATCGTATTGAACAACTTAAAACTGAGTTTGATTTTATAATCGCAGATTCAGCGCCGTCTTACTCTAACGTAATGGTGAGTGCGCATATGGCTGCTGACTATCTTCTGATTCCAACGTTGCTCGAAAAACAATCCAGAAACGGTGTCGGTAAGCAGCTCGCCTACATGCAGAAGATTAAGAAAAACTACAATCCTGCGCTTAAATTTTTGGGTACGTATGTGACCCAGACTCAGGTTAAAAACTACAAGAAACCTTTGAAAGAAGGTTACCTGGGGCCAATTGATACACTTAATCTCAATCTGTTGATCGAAATTCTTGAGGAGAAGGGGTATTCCGAGGACCTCATCCTCGCTTATATTTCCTTTGTTCCCGCTGCAGCAAAAGAGGCCATTGAGCTGGGACTTTCATTCTACGAGTATGATCCATCATGCCTTCCGGCAATCCAGTACGCTGAGATGACTCAGCAGATCATATCAACTGTCGGAGAGAACTGATGGCTAAAAAACCCTTCATGATAAGGCTGTCAGCACAGCAGGGAAAACGTAAAGCTAATAGCGTTGTGACCGATATTGAACAGGTCATTACGAATAAGCAGCCCGACCCGGAGAAACACGACTCTAACGCTCATCACATCATGGCAGAAATTTCCCGACCGGATGTAGAGCCTGAAGGGCAGATTATACGCGTCGACATAAATCTCGTTTATGCCACTGAGCAGGTACGTCCGGAAGAAGATTTTGACGAAGATGTCATAAAGGGCATGACTGAGACATACGATTCACTTGGCATGCTGACACCCCCAAGATGTTTTCCCCGTGACCGGAAGGGTTACAGGATATGGATGGGTGAGACACGCGTCAGAGCAGCCAGAAAGCGTGGTGATACTCAGATAGACATCTATGTAGGTAAGCCACCTAAAAATGATAAAGACCGCATACTTGGCCAGCTCATTGAAAACCTGCAGCAATCGGGATTGAAGCCTCTGGCTACAGCTAAGGGGTTTAGTGAGTTAAAACAAAATTACGGTATGACTGGTGAGCAAATTGCGAAGGCTATGGGAAAGCCTACTTCTTTCGTCAGTAAGCATCTTCGACTAATCAGTGCTCCAGAAACCATTACATCCTTGATACAGGATAAGGTGACATCAGACATTGACCTTGCCTATACGCTCATTCAGATTCATGAAAAGGCACCTGAAGAAGCTGAGAGACTTATTGTTGACGCCCGGTCTGAAGGCATCAGCCGTGCCAGAGTCGTAAGCGTTCTTAATGACATAAAAGAAGGGCGACAGGACGACATTTCGCATGCGAAATCTGGTAAAAAAAACCGGCCACACAAGCCTGATTCAGGTAAGCGTTCACGGGGCGAAATATGGCAGGTCGTCATAATTTTAGATGGCTGCGAGGGTACAATTCTCACTGACAGAGCGCCTAAAAGTGATGGGAAAATCTGGGTTAGCCTTAACGATAAGACAGTATGTGTTGATCCAGGTCTGCTTAAAATCACCGGGTTAAAGCCTGCGTAATGAAGACGACACCTTTCACCAGGATGGCCTCACTCTTTCGTGGCCATATCGTCAAATTGTGGGCGCTTACGCAGACAGACTCACCTTCAGTCGTAGCTGAAAAGCTAACTGCAGCTGCGTTAACGCTGGGGTTTATAGTCCGGACAAGACCAGTTCCCGGAACATCACTTGCTGAATGGGCTCTTAAGCCAGAAACGACACCGTACTGGGCTGCACAAACAGCCCTTACACTAATGCTTGAATCCGGATGGGTACCCGTGTCATCTGTTGAATGGTGTGGTACGGCTGCATTATTTTACAGAATCAATAAACAGAGCTCGCTGGATGAACTTTTACAATGTTTGCCGTCTGTTCTGGATAAATCTGTCGCAGCGGGCTGGTTAGCCGCTGCCATTGAAGAAGATGCTTTTTACCGATCGGGTGGGAAAACGAAATGAATTTTCGGGACCTTGATGTTGTGATCGCGAATTCACGTCGACGTTCAATAGCCTCATCCCTGATAGCATGCCTCCTCGATGCTGCAGATTCCGGAGTGGATGGAATTGATCTGGATGATTTCGAAAAAGAAACTTGTCTGATCCGTAATAATATAACGAGCGTAGCAGGGTATCTTCAAAAGCAGGGAGTTATTAATATTCTGTACTACAGAGATAATACTGAGCATCGTAACTATGTCCTGGTAAACACATTTGGACGCTGGGCAAAACAGCACTACGAACTAACGTCTGCCATTAAAAACCTCTTCAACCGCTCATAACGCTAAAACAAACAAAGTTAATCTGAACATTTCGCATGCGAAATGTTTTGATAATGGATAGCGTCAGCCTTTATGAAATGGTCACGGTCACCCCAGCCCTTTGAGCTTCAGACACATCAGTTCTGACTGGACTACCTGCTGAACTTCATACTCAACATTTCGCATGCGAAATGTTTTGTTAATCAGTCCGTGAGTTTTCACGAGACGGTTACAGGCGTCCCCTATCCTATTCTGGCTTTCGGTATATCCGTCCATCTTGTCGTCCATGCCGGGGACAGCATATCCCTCTTCATTTGCCACGCCGGACTGATACCCTGACCGGCGAACCAGACATGGCCGAGAGCAGAGCCATTGATTTTGTCGAGAACCTGCATCAGTTGCTCTGCGTTAGCATGTGGCTTTACGTCGTCGAACAGGCCCAGCTGCGTTACGGAACTGTTGCTGAAATCGTTGAGCATGATGCCCGCTTTTGCATACCGGTGACCGGGCCGCCAGATTTTATCCAGGCTTCTGACAGCGGCGGCAATGATATCCCGCGTATCATACGTAGCCAGTATCAGCTTTTCTCCCGAGGCATTAGCATAATAGGGTTCAGAAGGATTGAACGGGGATGTTTTGATGAAGACGGAAACATGTCTGCAGTACTGCCGTTCTTCCCTGAGTTTTTCGCCGGCACGCTGTGCATACCGGCAAATTGCCTGTCTCATTTCATCATAGGTATCGACACGCTGACCAAAGCTGCGACTGCAAACGATCTGTTGTTTGGCCGGGGGGGCGTCTTCCAGCGTGATACACGGTTCACCACTCAGCTCTCTGACCGTTCGCTCCAGAACGACACTGAATGTTTTCCTGATATATGCCGGATTCGCGCGGGACAGCTGCAGTGCGGTGGTAATACCCATCGTGTTGAGCTTTTTAGCAATCCGGCGCCCGACACCCCAGACCTCTTCAACAGGTTGCAGCGATAACAATTTCTCTGTCCTGCGGGGATTACCCTGCGTTAACGCCAGAACACCACCAAACTGCGGCCATTCTTTTGATGCCCACTGCGCGGATTTTGCCAGCGTTTTGGATATGCCCATGCCAACGCCGACAGTCAGTCCGGTATGCGCATACACTGTTTTTCTGACCTGCCTGCCAAAATCCTCAAAAGCAATACAGCTGTCTATCCGGCTGATATCCAGAAAACATTCATCGATAGAATAGATTTCAGCGCGGGGAGCGAGACTCTCAAGCACGTTCATAACGCGGGAAGACATGCTTGCATATAATTCGTAATTGCTTGAGAAGGTGAAAACCTTTTCAGGCAACGGCAGTTCTTTCAGCTGAAACCAGGGCATGCCCATTTTTATTCCGAGTTTTTTTGCCGGCCCGCTGCGTGCAATTACACAGCCGTCAATATTACTCAGAATAACAACCGCTTTCCCTTTCAAATCGGGCCTGAATACCTGCTCGCACGACGCATAGAAGCTGTTAACATCAGCCAGGGCAAACATATCAGCGCCGCGTCGTATGTACGAAGTGAATGACCACGCCAAATATTTCAAGTGTGTCCGGGTCCGGAAATAGTGTCGGAAAGCTGGCATTCATCGGCCTGAGAGCAAGTCGCGGACGCGTCTGCAGCTGCTTTACAGTAAATTCTCCGTCAACCGAGGCAATAACAATATCGCCATGTTCCGGTGTAAGAGATTTATCCACGACCAGAAGATCACCGTCTTTCATGCCTGCGTCATTCATGCTGTGGCCGGAGGCACGAAGAAAATAGGTCGCAGAGGGATGGCGGATGCAATAGTCATTAAGATCCAGTTCCGCCTCAACATAATCCTGCGCAGGCGATGGAAAGCCGGCAGGGCAGCGTTCGGTGAACAGGGGAATTTTTAGCCTCGCCGGGCTTACTGCTGTAGTAAAAGAAACAAACATAAAAATCATCCTGATATAACTGTATTTATATACAGTATTATTGTTGGGGTTAGCAGGTATGCAAGATGATTCTTAGATAGTTTTGTCAACGCGCTGCAATGCTCACATTAAGGTTATCCACAAAAACGGGGGATAACCCTGTGAGAAAGACCTGCCAGACCCTTAATTATGACTGTCCGGTGATGACCTCCGTGCCGCTACTGTAGCCGGGCCGCTTCGAATGCAAGGGTCCGCTCCGCCGGTGTCCTCACCCGGTCGCAGTCAATTCAAAGGTATTACCCGCTGTCTTCCCGTCGTTTTCCGTCTCAATTTTCGCCGTCAAACAGTTCAGTCAGCGTCTGCTTTTTACTGCGCTGCGGCCTGCTGCACCGCCCCTGCATTCTCCGCTTTTCGCCCGGCTGTCGAATCGGCACGGCGTAACTGGCGCCGCATTTGAAAAAGGAGAACTAACATGTCCCAATTTATCCGGGGTGATTGTGTCCGTATTATGTCCGGCCTTCCGGATAAGGCTGTTAATTTAATTCTGACCGATCCGCCCTATCTCGTCGGTTTCCGTGACCGCCAGCGCCGGACCATCGCCGGCGATAAACAGATGAATGGCTACAACCTGCCTGCTGTGAGATGTATCGCGTGCTGAAAAAAGATTCGCTGATGGTGAGCTTTTACGGCTGGAATCGCATTGATCGTTTTATGGCTGCCTGGAAAAAGCGGGATTCAGTGTTGTTGGCCACCTGGTTTTTACTAAAACCTATACATCAAAGTCTGCCTGGGTTGGCTACCGCCATGAGTGTACTTATCTGCTGGCTAAAGGCCGTCCGCCCCTGCCGCAAAACTCGTTGCCGGACGTTCTGGGCTGGAAATACAGCGGTAACAGGCATCACCCAACTGAAAAACCCGTAACCAGCCTGCAACCGCTGTTCGAGTCTTTCACACATCCGGGGGCGATTGTGCTCGACCCCTTCGCCGGCAGTGGCTCCACCTGCGTAGCCGCCCTGCGATCTGGTCGTCGCTACATTGGTATCAAACTGCTGGAGCAGTACCACCGGATCGGACAGCAACGTCTGGCCGCCGTCCGACGCGCCATGCAGTACCCGGCCGCTAATGACGGGTTCCCGGAGGCCGCGTAGTGAACTATGCAGGACACGAAAAACTCCGCGCTGAAATAGCGGAAGTTGCCAACAACATGTGTGACCTGCGGGCGACGCTGAACGGGATAGAGCACCGCTATCGCTTCGATTCCGGTGTACTGGCAGAACGTCTGACTCGCCAGACCCTTTCCCGCATCAACACCCTGCTTATGGCGGCCTACAACGAAATCCTTGAGCTGGACGCCTGCTTTAAGGGCTGAGGAGAGAAACATGTACGGAACCTGTGGAAAAACCCTTTGCCGGTTGTTGCATGAGCAATATCCCGCAGAAACACCGCTGAACCTCATAATCTGGTCCCGGGCGGATATCGAAGTACTGGCCGACGGAATGGACTATACCGTTTCGGAACAGGACACAAGGGCGGTACTTGCGTGTATAGACTCCATTTCGGAGGAACAACAGCTTGAGTCCGGCGTATCTGCCGCTGCCGTAATGGAACTGATTGGGCAGGTGAAACAGACCATCCCGGCAGTAATGGTGCCCGCTGACCTGCTTGAAACCCTGCTGACCACTGCCGAGCAGGCGTTATGGTATAGGGAATGGACCGCCAGGGATGAGAACCATCCGGTGCCGGAAAGCGTAACCCGTCGGCTCGCTGATGCGGCGAAAGTTCGCGCCTTATTCCGGGTGAGCCTCCGCGCAGGTGGTTGGATTTAAGCCTGCTACACGAGGTCATGGCAGAGGCGCGTAAGGATAGCCGCCTCATCCATAATGCCCTGCCAGCAGTGCGGTCAGTGTAGCGAACAGCAGAGAGCGGTCGCTCCCTGAATCAACAGCGGTAAAAATTCGCGTGTTGCTGAAAAAATGAAATTAACACGCCGCCAGGCGGCGTGTAGTAACCCCTTTCGGAAGGTACCCGTTATGCAGGAAATCACCATATTGCACGCTCTTGTTATGCGCCGTGCGCGCGATTTGATTACGAATTGTGGCTGGCCAGATCATACCGACGTTGTTCAGCGTGATCCGGAAAATAAACCGGGATGGATAAGCATTTATGCGCGTCTGGATGCGGCAAACATCGTTCGACTGCTTCCTTTGTTTTGTACCGGTGAAGTATCCGCAGAGCTGCACAGTGCTGTGACAAAAATGTAAGCGTCTCACCTGCACCGTCTTGCGCTTTGTAGTATCGGTTCGGCCCACCTCACTCTGACAGCACAGGTGATGCTTATTTCGTTTAATCGGCTTTAAGTACCCATATTTTCTACTAAGATTAATCTGGGCGTGGATTAATCCCGTCTTTTCATTAGTTTTCTAAATGGAGATTAAAATGGGTCTTGTTAAAGAAGCGGAACTGAATAGGCGCGTCTCGTGGGGCAGCATAATCGCGGGTGTGGTAACGGTAATGGCTGTGTCCATGCTGCTGACCACGCTTGGGTCAAGCTTGGGTTTTTCACTACTTTCACCTCAGTCTGACGATGTCATTAACGGTGCTGACAAGGTTGTTATTATCTGGTCAGTTATCTCGATAGTACTGAGTCTGGCCTGCGGCGGTTTTGTGGCTGGCAGGCTGGCGGGCGCGGATGGAACCATCCATGGATTTCTCTCATGGGCCACATCCCTTCTTGTTGCTTCCGTGCTGGGCTTCGCCGCTGCTGGCGGCATTCTGCACATGGCGGGAAACGCCGTTGGCGCAGCAGCATCTGCCACGGGCTCTGCTGTGAGTGGACTGGGCAGTGCTGCAGGAAAAGCATCGGGCGCAACAGCAGATATCGCTCAGAATATTGCTGACAGGCTCGGACTGAACACGCAGCTCACAGCCCCGCAGGCGGACGAACAGGTACTGGATGCGCTGCGCAGGAGCAACATTAAAGAACTTCAGCCGGAATTTCTGCAGTCCCAGCTTCAGGCAGCGGGGAGTGATATTGCAAATTCGGTCAACGATTTGGCTGTTAACCCGGGCAACAGTGACGCCATTATTGATACGCTGATCGGTAAACTGAAGTCACGGGCGGATGCGGTCAGCAAAGGTGTCGACAGGAATGAGGTAAAAAAAGCGCTGGCAGAAAATACCCGTCTGTCACCGGAAGAGGCGAACAGGGCAGTCGAAAACTTCATTCAGGCGCGTGATAAGCTCGTTCAGGAGGTAAGCGGTCGCATGACTCAGCTCCAGAGTAATCTGAATGATGCGAAGGCGCAGTACGCGGAATTTAAAAAGCAGGCAAAAATGAAAGCAGACGAGGCCGCCAGGGTGGCTGCAAAAATTGCACTGTGGTCATTCATCGCACTTTTGGCGGGAGCAGTTGTCAGTGCGCTGGCCGGTTTGTGGGGGGTGAATACTCACCCTGCCTACCGGAAAATCAGGGCCTGAAAGACACCGGATGCGTAATAACCCCCCTCCGGAATGGAGGTTGCCTTTTTTTAATGTGTAGCTCGCCTCCGGGTTCAGCATAAATAAAAAGGCCTGCGGGTAAAACCGCAGGCCTTTTGTCTGCTGAAAACTGCAACTGTCCCGGACGTGTCGGGTGCTTCCCGATAGGTCAGTAAGCCAGAACCTGACCTGCCGTTAGTGCTCATTGTCAGGATGATTATGTGTTTGTATCTGACTTGGCCCCGCCGCTTAGGGGGATTCACGTCCGCTAAGGATGTCGCCGGCTTCGCTTTTGTGGCTCTTCCTCCACGCTGTTCCGGCTTCGCGGACAGTAAAGTTCCGTGCCGCCTGCGGCTTACGCCGTGCCTCTACTATAGCCGGGCCGCGGCTGATGCAAGGGAAGCGTAAACGCCGTCACCTTCACCCGGTCGCAGTTTATTTCAAAGGATTTATCCGCCGTCTTCCCGTTGTTTTCCGGCTCAGTTTTCGCCGTCAAACCGTCCAGTCTGCTCCTGTTTTTTATTACTGCGCTGCGGCTTCGGTGACGCCCTTGCATCCTCCGCTTTTCGCCCGGCTGTCGTGTCGGCACGGCGTAAGCCGGAACTCAGACGACATCGACTATGGAGGGTTTTTTATGAGCACTATGACTACCACACCGGCTGTTTATGTGGGTACGTATTACAAATACAACTGCGGCAGCATTTTCGGAAAATGGTTCGATCTGACGGAGTTTGACGGCAGGGAAGATTTTCACGAAGCCTGCCAGGCGCTGCATGCCGATGAATGGGACGCCGAATTTATGTATCAGGACTGGGAGGGCATCCCGTCGCAGTTCGCTTCTGAAAGTTCGATTGACTGGGATTTTATCGCCGCTTACAAACGGGCCGGAGAAGAGGGCAGGGAAGCCGCTTTTATCGCCTGGGCGGAGTATACCGGCGAGTGTGATTTTGACGCATTTGATGATGCGTATCGTGGCGAGGCGGAGAGCGAAGAAGACTACGCGCGGGAAATGGCTGAGGATAACGGCCTGTTAACTGATATTCCGGAGCCTTTACGCAGCTATTTCGACTTTGAAGCCTGGGCACGTGACCTGTTCAGCGATGGCTATGTGTTCCATAACGGCTACGTATTCAGCAACTAATTGATGTCAGGCGGGGAAACCCGCCTGACAGGGAGAATGTATGAAACTTGCACCACAAAGCCGCGATATCCTGCGACAGTATAAAGCCCTGATCAATGCCCGCCGCCGTGATGCCGGTCAGCGGGAACTGACTACCGCGCAGGTGATGGACGAAATCTGCTACTCCATGACCTGTCAGTGTGCCGTTTACACAGGCGGCCATTTCATCCTGCAGGGTGGCAAAAGCCAGTAGAGAGGATGGCAGGCGTCCGGACCGGAGGGCACCTGTCAGTCCGCGCGAAAACCCTGGCAGGCTGCGCCTGCCGGAGAGAAACTACGACGCGCCTCCGGCGCCACGCACTTTCCTCTCCATTGTCTTCCGCTGTTGCCTGAGCGTAATATCAGAAACAGCTTCTGTAAAACAGACCGGTGGAGCATATGTCAGAGTGGAACATCGCCTCTTTCTCAAAAGAAGAGCAGGAAAAAATCTCATTCGATAAAGTCGCTGCCGCCGTTGCCTGGCAGGAACGTATGGATAAGCCGGTTATCCCGGAGCGCGTTGAGCGGGAGCAGCCTGAACACCTCCGCCAGTATTTCCGCGAACGGCTTGAAGTTCACAGGCAGAACAGTCGGCAGCTGCCGCGCGCAAATGCACCCGAATACAATAAATCCGGAGATGAACAGCAGAAGTTATAATTAGCCGGATGATTGTCAGTCATCTCTTAAGCCGTAAGTAATCCATTCTTATCACCCCTTTTTCTGTTTTCTGCGCGTTCCCGTTTTCACTACGGGCGACTTCCCTGACGGGAACCGGAGCTGTCATGCTTCGCACCGAGCCAGCTGCGCTGTCTCTGCCCGGCCCCTGTGGGGCAGCGGGTTTCCATCCCTGACTGTCGCAACGTCAACGTCAGGCTTGCTGCGACCGTTCCGGTCACGCCGCCCTTTTACGCGCCGTATCCTGCGCTTTCTGCATCCCGACAAACTGACGCCGGGCTGTAAGGCGCAACGCCGTTTCGCGCCCGCGCGTTCCGTCATTGCGGCGGTTCCCTGCTCATTACCTTTATGGTTTTTTCACCCTTCTGAGTCCTTTCGCCGGGGCTGAGACAAGCACAGCCGCTGTCAGCTGTCCAGGGTAAATGGCACGCGGTAAACCGCGCCCCGGACATCCGCCATCGCCCGTGCTGGTTTACGCCCCTGCGGCGAACGGCTCTCAAACGGGTGAAGGTAACAACCAGCGGGAGTGTTCAGCAGGACTCCGCAAAACGTCAAAACCGCGGCCCCGACAACTCAACGGGTGAGGGGTTTTAAAGGCAAAACAGGTCCGGAAGGAGGGACAACATGAGCGAGGTGCAGCCGATTTTACCCGACGACACCTTTACACGTGAACAGGCTGAGGCTGTTGCGGCGCAGTACATCAACGTGGCCATAGAAGACGATCAGGGTTCGCATTTTCGTCTGGTTGTCCGTAAGGACGGTGAGATGGTATGGCGGACATGGAATTTCGAGCCAGGCGGCACGTACTGGCTGAACCGTTGTATCGCGGACTACGGTATTCGAAAGTCGCAGTAAGAGGGTGCCCTGCCGGAGCAGCCACTCCGCAGGGCCTGACAATCATCAATATCCAGCGAGGTATCAACTATGTCAGTAACCGATGTTAAAGCAAAAACACCTGAAAAGGCGAGTAGCAAAAAACTTTCAAAGGCACAGAAGGAAGCCCTTAAATCCGCCCTTGAAGTCGCTGCTGTCGAGTATGTTCCGCTGTCCATGCTCGTTAAATCCCCGCTGAACGTGCGCACAATTCCGTATTCCGTTGACAGCGTTCGCGGCCTGGCTGACTCCATTGAGACGCTCGGGCTGCTGCAGAACCTGATTGTGCATTCTCTGGCGGACGGACAATCCGGCGTGGCTGCAGGTGGCCGCCGACTGACCGCCCTGAATTTGCTGGCACAGGAAAACCGCCTGGCGACCGATTATACCGTCATGGTGAAACGTGTCTCAGATGATATTGCCGCCCTTGCCTCCGTCGCTGAGAACGAGCAGCGCGCTGCCATGCATCCCGCAGAGCAAATTGCAGGTTTCCGTACATTAGCAGAGCAGGGAAAAACCCCCGCACAGATTGGCGATGCGCTGGGCTTCGGCTCCCGTCATGTACAGCGCATGCTCAAGCTGGCAAATCTCGCCCCGTCCCTGATCCAAAAGCTCGCACAGGACGAACTGAATGTAGAGCAGTGTCAGGCGCTCTGTCTCGAAAACGACCACGCCCGTCAGGTCGAGGTGTTGGAAAGCGTGAAAGCCAGCTGGTCGAATGCACCTGCACACCTGATTAAACGCGCCATTACCGAAACGGAAATGCGTACCGACAGGGTCAAATTCCGTTTCATCGGACGGGATGCCTATGAAGCTGCAGGGGGCTACATCCGTGAAGATCTGTTCAGCCAGGACGAGGGCGACGGCACGGCTGACAGCGTACTGGTCGAGCGTCTTGTACAGGAGAAGCTGGAGCGTATCGTCCTGGATATTCAGCAGCGCGAGGGCTGGGCATGGAGTCGCGGGCGCGCAGCCCGCATCTGGTATCACGGCGAAGACGGTAACGAGTTCGTCCTGCCTGCAGAACCCGATCCGGTTTATACCCCTGAACAGCAGCAGCGTCTCGATGCGTTGCGGGAGCAGCACGACACTCTGGACAGTGTCTGCGATGAATCGGATGCGATTGAAATTGAAATACTCGCTATCCAGGAAGCGGCAGAGGCCAGCGCGTGGACTGACGATATGAAGTCAGGCGCGGGGGTAATAGTCAGCCTGTACGAAGAACAGATATATGTGCAGCGCGGTGTGCGTCTCAAAGCGGATATGCCGCAGGAAAACGAACCTGTCAGTGCAGCGGTGCCACTTACCTCGCGTCTGGCTGATGCTGCCGAAAGGATCAGCGTCCCGCTGCTCACGAAAATGACGTCCGAGCGTACGCTGGCAGTACAGGCAGCGCTGATGCAACAGCCCGAAAAGGCAGTTGCACTCATGGTCTGGCGTATGTGTACCTGCGTCTTTTCAGGTTGTCTGACAGCGACACATCCGTTTCGTATTAGCCTGACCGTGTCTCATGGCAGCCTGACGGAGAACGCACCGTCCGGTAAGGATGGGGCAGCATTTAACATCCTGATGACCGAAAAAATGCGGCTGAAAGCCCTGCTGCCTGACGGATGGGAAAAGGATTTTACCCGCTTTTTTAAACTCGATGGCGGAGTTCTGATGTCGCTGATGGCCTTCTGCACAGCCTGTTCTGTTGACGGAGTACAGACCAGAGACATGGGACATACCTCGCGCAGCACCCTGGATACGGTCGAAGCGGCAGTCGGATTCCATCTGCGCGACTGGTGGCAGCCGACAAAAGAAAATTACTTCGGCAGCCTGAAACATCCGCAGATTGTGGCCTCCCTGAAAGAGGCGGGTCTGACGGGCGCGGCGAGTGACGCGGAAAAAATGAAGAAGGGGGATGCAGCAGAGCATGCGGAGAATTTCATACAGCGTACCCGCTGGGTTCCGGCCTGGCTGAAAGGACCGGAGCCAGCGGCTGAGGTCAGTGCAGACATCACAGTTTCAGATACCCACACCACTGACACCACCACCAACAACGAGGCACACGCCGCCTGATAATGGAGTGCCGCCCTGCGGGGCGGCGATAAGGAGATAACCATGCGTACTATTCTGACCCCTGATGTACATGGTTAGGAGATTGAATCGCATCTTTTAAGAGCACCTGACCATGAAAAGTGACACCGCCTACGCCATTACTGCTGCTGATCTGCGTGGGCTTTGATGTAAAAATACTTTCTTCGCCGTATTTTTAACCTGAAACCCTTTTTTCAGGCGCACCGATCCCGCTCAGGCATCCGCAGCCATCGTTTTTTCGCCATCTGTTGCAGCCTGTCTGAGAGCATTTTTGTGGCGTGCTCACCTGCCACGGCGCCGGCAAAACGCAGCCGGCCTTTGCAGAGGATGCACTGGTACGGGTCCGTACCCAGGAAGCCTTTCATCAGCACCGCGAACCCGGGGCGTTTCGGTTTTTCCCGTACCGTCATTTCCAGCGCTTCGTAAACCTTCGGCAGCAGCGTGCCCCGCTTGCGGTTAGCCAGAAAGCCGGAGTAGCGCACCATTTTAAAATGCCGCGCCGGAACGTGGCTGATATAGCGCCCGATCATCTCTTCCTGACTCAGCGTCTGGCGTTTATGCTTTCCCGTGCGGTGATCGAGGTAGTGGTGGACCACCGCTCCACCGGCGTAGTGTCGCAGTCGTGAAGCCGACACCGGAGGCCGTTTCAGGTAACGTCCGAGGTATTTCACGCTGTGCCAGGCTCCCCGGGTTTTTTCGCGAAGTGTACCTTCCAGTGCCGGCCATACTGTGCCTTCAGGTAACGCCGCCACTGGCGCTCATCGCAGATGTGGCCCCGGCCCGGCAGGGTGCCGGGACTGACCCGCTCATAGCTGTCGCGCAGCAGGCGGGTAACGGCCCCCGCCAGATTTCCTCAACGGCCTTCTTTTTGAAGAAAAGGCTGCGCCAGACGCCGTGCTTAACGTCAAGCCCACCGCGGGTGACGGAAACGTGGATGTGCGGGTGCTGATTAAGTTGGCGGCCGTAAGTATGTAGGGCACAGAAGATACCGACCTCAATACCCTGCCGGCGTGCCCACTTCAGTATGGCGCGGGTGGCGCAGCGGAACAGGTCGTTGAGCAGGGGCCAGTTGTCGTTGAAGAAGGGCCACAGCAGGTGTGGCATGGTAAAGGTGATATGCTGCCATTCGCAGTCGGGGAGGACGTGCTGTTGCTCCGCGATCCACTGTTCGGTGGACTTCATGCCGCAGGCGCTGCAGGCCGCAGGCGCTGCAGGCCTTTGACTTGCAGCTCTGGCAGAAGAAGCGGGAGTGTGTGCAGTCCGGCGAGGCGCAGCAGTAGCGGCGTACGCCCATGGCGCAGGTCCCGCAGGCGAGCATGCGCTCAACGGAGAGGCGGGTCCACTGGCTGATGCTGTCGCTGTGTTTTTCGAGGTAACGATTCCAGCCGTCATCGACGGTGAAAAGAAATTTAGCGGGACGGGGGATATGCATGGAGCAGAGTATAAAGCGGAGCGCCGAACATGCAAACACCCGAAGCTGCGGAGCAGCGCCGCTCACGCCGCAGGCGTGCTACGTTCGGACCATCCATGCATCGGAGCTGATTCGCTCACTGTTGAGAAGCAGCCGACCATCTGGTCTGGCTCAAGCAATTATGGAAGTGGGTCGGGTCAACAAGAAGTTGTATCTTCTCAACTATATCGATGATGAGGATTACCGGCGTCGGATACTCACTCAGCTCAACCGGGGAGAAGGACGCCATGCCGTGGCTCGGGCCATTTGCTACGGACAACGTGGTGAGATCAGAAAACGCTATCGTGAAGGTCAGGAAGATCAACTAGGTGCCCTGGGCCTGGTAACCAATGCGGTTGTGCTGTGGAACACCATTTACATGCAGGAGGCATTGTCACATCTTCGCAAATCGGGGGAAATACCTGAAGATGAACACCTAGCAAGATTATCGCCGCTGATGCATGGCCATATAAATATGTTGGGACATTATACGTTTTCGTTACCGGAAGATATTTTGAAGGGTGAGCTAAGACCACTAAATTTTAATATACACAATGAATTAGTGTCTTAGCGTGGTTTTTTACATCATTGGACCTCGAACCCCTTTAAGGACGATGATTAAAGGATTGTTATTCGGAAGGATGATAAGCCGCGCTCGATGCGGCTTATCATTAAAAATTACAAATGGAAAGCAACACGTTTTCCGGTAGGAAGCGTCACATCCAGGCTTAATTCTCCGCCCAGCGCTTTCACATAGCGTTTCAAAGTTGATAGCCTCGGATCATTATCGGCCTGTTCCATCCTGGCAACAGATGGCTGTTTTACACCCATCATTGTTGCCAACTCTGTTTGTGAAATATTCAGTTCATCACGCAAAGCGCTTAGTGCGATCTGGATGCTGGCCTCTTCAACCCGCTCCGCTACACGCGCTTGCATTTCGGGACTTTCTTTAGCCAGAAGTTCTCTGTAAGTAGCCATGTTATTTCTCCAGTTTCGCAAGATGTTTACGGTATTCAGAATCAGCCAGTTTGATCATGTTCTTATAAAAGCGCTTTTCGTTTAATCCGGTTTTATCGCCCGCACAAAGAACGATAGCGCGGCGGGAAGGGTCAAACGCAAAAAATGCTCTGACAGGATTACCATGATGTTGGATGCGCAGCTCTTTCATATTGGCAAAATCAGAATCGTTTAGCGTGTCAACATAAGGTCTGCCGAGCGTCGGGCCGAACTTCTCCAGTACGCCCATTGCCTCATAAACAGACTCCCTGAGAGCGTCACTTTGAGCGAGAAACCACCCATCAAAGCACTCGGTTGTTATTACGTCCCACATAATACACCTATAGCTTATTCGTTATAATTTAGAATATAATGAATTCACTATAATTTCAAGGAAAACGGCATTATTTAACATAATGGACGTTATCGGCACCATGCGATCGGTACTCGCCCCGGATTTACCCCCAACCTCTCGAAAGCAACCCTTTTACCAGGCAAAACCGCCCTCTTTTTATGTTGCTAATTTATTATCAAAAACAAGCTTTCGGTTTGGCCACGATTTCACGGCCAAAGCCTCATTTTCGTGAGTTTGAATGAAATCGCCGTTTTACTCATTTGAGTAAACACACATTTACATATTTACACATACAACTGAATGAGCTAGAGTAAATCACGCAAACACTCATAAACACATATGAGTAAATGAGTAAATAAGTAAAAACACAGAGGCACATTATGAAAGTGATTTCGTTCCTGAATCCCAAAGGCGGTAGCGGTAAAACAACCGGCACTATTAATGTAAGTACCTGCATAGCGAAAAATAATCGCGTAGCTGTCGTTGACACTGATCCACAGCAAAGCCTGGCAAACTGGAATAAAGCCGAGAAAGCCAATTTTGATGTTTTCACCGCCGCCTCAGAAAAAGACGTATACACAATAAGAAAAGAACTGGCTGATTATGATTACGTCATCATCGATGGGGCAGGGGCGCTTTCAGTTATTACCGCAGCGGCTGTAATGGTGAGTGATCTGGTTATTATCCCAGTTACACCGTCACCTTTAGATTTCTCTGCATGTGGTGCGGTAATCAGCGTTCTGGAAGCTCAGGCTTATAACCGTCCTGTTGAATCCCGCTTTCTTATCACACGCAAAATAGAACAAGCAACAATGTTGGCTGTACTACGAGAAAGCATTGCAACCACAGGCATTCCAGCCCTTAAAACAGCGATCACCCAGCGGCAGAGCTACGTTAAGTCTGTACTGGATGGTGAAACTGTTTTCGACACCAACGATGGTGCAGCGAAAGGCGAAATTGAAGTTCTGGCCGCTGAAATTCTTAAAATTGTTGCGCAACCGCAACTTTACTCATAAACTCAAATGAGTAAACGGATATAGGAGTAAAAACACATGGCCTTAAGTAAACAAAACAGCGGAACAGCCGCACACAAGGTTATGACGTTCGGTGAAAACCGCGATCTAGAAAAAGTCATGGCAACAGCACCGACGGCCATTCAGAAGCGTATCAACTTCAATATGCCAGAAGATAAGCACCAACGCTTAAAGGCCGCTTGCGCCCGTAAAGGTATTTCGATTTCTGATGTGATGAACGAACTGGCTGATGCCTGGTTAAATGCTAATGAGTAATTGAGTAAACATTTAATTACTCATTAGCACATGATAAGGGATGCATTATGAGCAATGAAAAAGTGACCGTTACCTATCTCATGATGGACGGCGTAAATGCTGTGATGCGCAGCCTTGCAGAAGCAGGTATTTCGCCACGCTAGATAATGACTAATAACCGGTAGTTACTCATAAACTCAAATGAGTAACTACCGGTTTAGTTTCGTCACTCAACAATGTTTTGCCACTTAACCAGTATTCTTTTTTCCAGATCCACGTAAAGCCCCCCTCTGACGATAGTCACTATAAGAGATATAGCTATTAGGGCAATGATTGCTTTCGCACATCCATCAGTAAAATTTTCAGGCAGATTCTGCCCCGAAGACTGCATGATCATTCCTAATCCAAAATAGGTAAGAAAAACGCAAATAAAGCCAATCATACCAATTCTGGCTATTACTTCGGCAAGGCGAAATGACCAGTATTTCACGGCCATATTTTGTTTGAGATCATGGATAACCATTGCATCAATTTTGTGTGTCAGTGATTGAAATTTCAAAAAAATCATAAATCCCTCATGAGCATAAAAATCAATCAGAACATAGCAAAAGTGGGTCTATGAATTCCATTCAGGGGTTTGAGGGCCAATGGAGCGAAAACGTACGCTAAGAGCATAACTATATGATAAAGTTATATTTATCCATGAATCATTGTTCTATTTTTATAAATTGTTCGGTAGACGAATGTTCTGGTAGCATGACATACATCGACAGAGGATCTTGCCATGCCTGATACAGGTTTTCCCCATTTTCAGTCAGATACTGATACTGTTATTCCCGTTTCTGTCGTCAGAGGGATACCTCCAGGACAATACCGTGCTGCTCTCCATCTTTTCTGGAACGATTTTTCCAGAAAATTGCGTTTCACTCTCGGAACTGAGAAGAAGACCCTGCGATTTCTTGAGTGTTGTATAGATCCAAAACAAACCGTATATGCGATTGATTCTGCCGGGCAGATTGCTGGTTTTGCTGCTATTAAAAGTAGCCATGGTTCGTTTATTAATCCGACACTTGCCACTTTTTTCAATGAATACGGTATGCCGGTAGGTTTTGTTCGCGCATTAATAATGAATCAGCTGGATTATAAGCCTGCCGTTAATGAATTAATGATAGAAAGTCTATGTGTAAATGAGTGTTATCGGGGGATGGGGATTGGGCAAACCCTTCTTTCGCATATTAAATACCTGGCTGTTCTGCAGGATAAAAACCTTATTCTTGATGTTATTGCAGAGAATAACGGTGCAAGAAGACTTTATGAACGTACCGGGTTTTATGAAATTGGGCGAAAAAAAAATTTTTTTTTCCCCCCTTTGTTTGGCTTTCGGGACGTAATAAGAATGCAGTTCAGTCCACACAGTCCTGATTCAGGATCCATGATGAGACAGTTCTGAGTGCCCCGGGCGAATATGCGTATCTCCCTGACAGCAGAAACAATCCCTGTTTCCAAAAGGGCCACTGAGAGGAAAGCTGATAATCAAACCATTCGCTGCGTAAAAGCCCGTGAGTTGCCCCCGGCAATTTCCTGATACAGCGGGGAGTGCCCGCTGGTAGTGCTTTGGCCCAGACTGCGGCTGTTTCATCAGCGTCGACATTCCGGTCATCCTTGCCCATCAGAATTAATACCGGAGTATGTGTGCCGGAAATATCTTTCGTCGCGTCAGCCAGGGAATTCCTGCGTTCGAAGTCCTGGCGCGTACATGGGAAGTGCAGGGAAGAACAGCTGCTGCTTCTGTAAACTGACGGTCAAAAACCACTGCTTCATTTTTTTTAGCATCCTGAATATCATTCAGGGAGCGACCTTCGAATTTAAGTCGTTGTCCTGTATAGTATATGCTCTGATCCCGCCAGTTTATCGCTGCACCTATCAGTACAGTAAATTCAGTTGTTGTCAGTTGGCTTGCCTGCGGTACAACCCAACCTGCCTGCGAGAAGCCAAGATAACCACCGCAACTTTTTTTCAGCTCTGGCTGTTCTCTCAGTTTTTTTAACGCCAAAACCGCCTCCTCTGCGCGATCTGACATTGTCTGTGCCAGCCAGTTACCTGTACTATCACCCACACCAGGTTTATCCCATGAAAAAACAGCAATTCCCTGCGAGACAAGGAATTTAACCAATGGAATATATCCACCTTCTGACCAGCGGTCCTGAGGTCCGTCTCCATGAACTAAAAGCACAAATGGAGGAGATACCTTATTGGGAGGCAGAATCAATGTCCCCACCAGAACATCGTTATTATGCTTAAAAGATACGGTATGTTGTGGCCCGTCCCCTGAAAGATCGAAATCTGATAATCGGGTAAGTAAAAAAATAATGAGAACGACAATCATAATTGAAAATGTAAATTTATACTTAATCATGTATAACTCTTTATAATCTATAAAAATTAAATATGAGCTGATTCTTTTAATACTTTATATACGGTTGAGCGTGCAATATTGAGTTCCCGTGATATTTTTGTTGCACTGTATCCATTTTTTATAAAAGCTATTATTTTTGACCGATCCACAGTTCGTTTACGTCCAAAACGAACGCCATTCAGCCTGGCTTCCTGTCGGCCTTCATTCGTGCGCTCCAGTATGGGGCTCTACGCCGGAATCCCAGATTTTTCCGTTACCCCAGTTTCAGCCCCACAACCAGTGCATCCAGGTCAATAATTTCATTGCTGCTCTGGAAGGTGTAATGCCCGTTCATCGTTAGGAATCTGAATCGCATCTTTTGAGATGCGACTGGCTATGAATTTAACCACCGGCCATGCCTTTAATGACGCAGTTATTCATCAGTATATGTATTAAAATGACCTCTTTGATGTATTTTTAACCGGAAATCTACTTTTCAGGCGCACTGATCCAGTTCAGGTATTCGCAACCATCGCTTTTTCTCCATTCCACGCAGCCTTTCTGACAACAATTCCGTTGCATGCATACCTGCATGAGTGCCAGCAAAAGGCAGTCGGTCGCCACACAGGATACATTTGTACGGATCCGTGCCCAGGAACCCCTTCATCAGCACGGCAAATCCCGGCTTCACCGGTTTTTCCCGCGCCTGCATCTGCAGGGCTTCATACAAACGGGGCAGCAGCGTTCCTCTTTTGCGGTTGGCCAGAAACCCGGAGTAGCGCACCATCTTAAAGTGGCGCGCCGGAACGTGGCTGATATAGCGTCCGATCATCTCTTCCTGGCTCAGCGTCTGGCGTTTATGCATTCCCGTACGGTGATCGAGGTAGTGATGAACCACCGCCCCGCCACAGTAGTGTCGCTGGCGGGAAGCCGACACCGGCGGTCGCTTCAGGTAGCGGCCCAGATATTTAACGCTGTGCCAGGCTCCCCGGGTCTTCTTCGCAAAAGGCACCTTCCAGTATCTGCCATACTGGGCCTGAAGATAACGGCGCCACTGGCGCTCATCGCGGATGTGGCCAAGTCCCGGCCGCATTCCGGGCATGATGTGATCGTAGCTGCCGCGGAGAAGGTGGATAACGGCGGTCCGCCAGAGGGTCTCCACGGCCTTATTTTTAAAGAAGATGCTGCGCCATACGCCGTGCTTCACGTCGAGACAGCCCCGCGTGACGGAGACGTGGATGTACGGGTGCTGATTGAGCTGACGGCCTTACGTGTGCAGAGCGCAGAATATGCCGACCTCCATGCCCTGTTTACGCGCCCACTTCAGCATGGCACGGGTGGCGCAGCGGAACAGTTCATTGAGCAGGGGCCAGTTATTGTTAAAGAACGGCCAGAGCAGGTGTGGCATGGTAAAAGTGATGTGCTGCTGTAAGTATCCCAACATTAGTTCCACGCACTTTTTGAGATTTCCGGTTTCTCAGCCATCAGCCGGTATTCCTCCGGCGTCAGGTTATTCAGGGATTCATGGGGGAGTTCTCTGTTGTATTCATTCAGCCAGCGCTCTGTAATTTCCCGTGCTTCGTTCAGCGTTCTGAACAGATTAAAATCCAGTATTTCGGTCCGGTACGTCCGGTTAAAACGTTCAATAAAGGCGTTTTGCGTGGGCTTACCCTGCCTGATAAATTCCAGCATCACGCAATGCTCTTCAGCCCATTGTGCCAGAGCCAGTGATATCAGTTCCGGCCCGTTATCCATCCGCATCTTCAGCGGGTATCCACGGTTTGCCGCTATCCTGTCCAGCACTCTCAGGACCCGCTGCGCCGGGATATTCAGGTCTATTTCTATCGTCAGCGCTTCACGGTTAAAATCATCAACGACATTGAAAGTCCGAAAACGTCGGCCACATGTCAGTGCGTCGTGCATAAAATCAATCGACCAGCTCTGGTTAAGTGCTTCCGGTGTACACGCTTGTGGTTCCAGACTTGGCCCTGCCTGCGAAGCACCTGAAAAAGCTTCTTAAAGCCGTAGCGGGGGTAGCGTTCAGCCGCCTCAGTCAGGCTTTGGATCACCGGTTCATCACGTCGCGTGTCCGGTTGATAATGAAATACCGTCCTGTTCAGCGATAACGTCCTGCATGCCTGACGTATGCTCATCGTAAACTGCGCGGTCAGATAGCTGACGAGCTCACGCTTTATCGCTGTTTTTAAAGCTTTTTTCGATAATGTCTTTCAGCGCCCGGCATTCCAGGCTCAGGTCGGCAAACATCTGCTTCAGGCGACGATTCTCGTCTTCCAGGTCTTTTATCTTTTTGATATCAGCGGGTTCCATTTCGCCATATTTTGCCTTTCAGTTATAATAGCTGGCTTCAGAGATAGCGGCCTCACGGCAGACATCTTTAACGGTTCGTCCAGCTTCGACGGACTTAAGAACGGCGATGATCTGGTGCTCAGTAAATCGGGATTTGCGCATGGCGATCTCCTTACAGGAACATATTCAGTATGTCGGAAGATCTCTAAAAGTGAATGGTTCTTTTTACAGGGATACTTACAATTTTTATGTTTTAGTATGCGAGTGAAATGAGTAAATTCGGCAACCAACATCAGGAACGGTTGCCGTTGTTTTAATTGTCAAAAATTGGGGTTTTTACAGTAAAATCAAACGGGGTGTAAGATATCATACAATGGTAAATGCTCTCTAAGACTTAATCTCATTTTATTGAATAAAAATCAGTAAAGTGATGGAGGGCAATGAGCAATGAGTATTCAGTTGAGTGGCTAATACTATAATCAATTTATTATCATTAAGTGACAATAATTATTAATCTCAATCTAAACTAATTATCAACCAAATGTTTATTCATATCTAAAAAATACATCAAAACCACTTTGCTAACATAAGTGGATTTTTATTTTTTTTCATATTTGATGATATTTTTTCAATTCTGCATGTAGACTTACTCTTTCATCTTTAGTTTGAGTTAAATATTTTTCAATAAAGTGTTGGCTATTCATTTTGAATTTTTATCATTATCTGAATTTGATAATTCCATGTGTTAAGTGTTGTGATTTTTTTCCATTTCTACCTTTTCAAACAATGCAGCTTTCCCTTTTGACTCACTTTCGGGTAATCCATTAGCCACGCTTATCTTTATGTTTTTTTAACACTTACCTTCTCATGATTTTTTTAAGTTTATGATAGCGATGGTATTTTTTTTAATTTTGTTATCAGAATATTAAATTTTCATCTGATTTTGTTATTATTTTGTTAATTTTTTAAATTATTTCGTTCCATTTTAGATCGTACATAACGATCGTTGATTATGTATTGATAGTTGTCATCTATTGAACTTACGCTTGGCTTGTTTAAAAAACGATTGGATTGTCATCTGGTGAAAATTTAGAATGTCTAAATATTATAAGTATTATTTTCTTTTGAATGACTCTCTCGGAAGGGTTAAGTTATTTTTCCAACGCGGGGAAAGACAGATGGAACACTGTGCCACGAATGTCTCTGAATACATTGGTTTCGAAATAAAAAAGCGCAGAAAAGCATTGTATATTAGTGGTGCTCAGCTTGCGACTCATCTGGGCATTAGTCAGCAGCAGATCTCTCGTTATGAAAGAGGTATCAATCAACCCTCGGTGATCATGATGATGCGTATATTCTCTTCTCTGGAAATGTCGGAATCCGAAATTATAAAATTCTTTGAGCCCCTGATTGAGCTCTATAAAATAAAACAACCCCCTCACCCCGCGGCAAGAAAAGTAAAAAGAGATCCTGTTACTGTGCTTTTCTCTAGCTTGTCATCTGATAATGTGAAGCTTCGGTACTGAAAGGTAAATCTGCAATATTATAGTTTTCTATAAATAAAAACCTGACTCACCTATTTGCTTTATTTTTCATAAAATAAAGTTCGCTTTTCTTTGGATAAAAATACGTTCTTAAATACGAGGTGTCATTTATGAACACGGACGTCAGTCAGTGTCACGCCCGCATCCGGCGGGCGACGGCTTATCTGTTGCTGTTTATTCAGCTTTTTCTGCCGCTTTCTGCCGGCTTTTCCGGTATGGCCCAGGCCGCGCAGGAGAACGACATCCCCGATGTCATGGCCGGCCTGCAGGCACTAATGAATGACACCTCCCCCCCGGCAACACCAGTCACCCTCCCCCAGGTACCGACTGTTTCACCCGTGCCGGCAAAGCCGCAAACCGTCCTGCAGGCCCCTTCGCCTGACAGCATCATGCAGTGGCATGAGACACAGCGCGCCATGAACACACCGCTGCAGCACACCACCGGGGTGGCACTCCCTGCTCTCGGTTCGCCGGAAGGGAGTCATGCTGCACCGGACAACTCGCTGGCTCAGGGGCTCTCACGCACCGGTGAGCTGCTCTCCTCTGATGACATCACCCGCGCCTCAGTCGGCTATGCCCGCAGCATCGGTGAGAACCTTGTCAACCAGCAGATTAATGACTGGCTGAGCCTGTATGGCAAGGCGCGTGTCCAGCTCGGCAGTGACGGGCGTGTTGACGCTGACTTCCTGCTGCCACTGCGTGATGCACCTGACAGCCTGCTGTTTGCCCAGGCCGGTATGCGCAACACCGACGAGCGCAACATCACCAACCTCGGTGTCGGTTACCGTCAGTATGAAGACGGCTGGATGTGGGGCGTGAACTCCTTTTATGACTATGACCTGACCGGGGACAACGCCCGGCTGGGGACCGGGGTCGAGCTCTGGCGTGACTACCTTAAACTTGCCGCCAACGGCTATTACCGCCTGACCGACTGGCATCAGTCTGCGCTGCATGCGATGCGCGATTACGATGAACGCCCGGCTAACGGGTTTGACGTGCGTCTGGAGGGTTACCTTCCGGCCTGGCCACAGCTGGGCTTTTTCACCCGTTATGAGCAGTATTTTGGTCAGGGTGTCAGCCTCGCTGACAGTGCTTCCGTGGACAGCCTGAAAAACAACCCGTCACGGGCCACCGCCGGGGTCAGTTACACCCCGTTCCCGCTGATGACCCTCAAGGGGCAGAAGTCGGTGGGTGACAGCAGTGAGACACGTGTCGACGTGGCGTTTACCTACCGCCTGGGGGTGCCGCTGCGGATGCAGCTTGACGGCGCGGCGGTTGACCTGATGCGCAGTCTGGCCGGTAACCGCTATGACTTTGTCGACCGTAACTACAACATTGTGATGCAGTACCGCAAACAGCAGCTGATCAGCATCTCCCTGCCGGAGAGTCTGCAGGCGGAAGCGGCAGAAACGGTTCCTGTCTCGCTGACAGTGAACAAGGCGAAGTATGGCGTGAAGCGCGTCAGCTGGCAGGCACCCGAGCTGGAAGCCCGCGGCGGTAAACTGGTGGTGAGCTCGCTGACCGGTATCAGTCTGACCCTGCCGCCGTATCTGGCGGAGAACGGCACGGACGGCCCTCAGCGCTATCGCCTGACGGCCGAAGCCACCGACAACGAGGGTAACCTGTCGAATCAGGCGGTGATGTGGATTAACGTCACGCCGTCGTTGCAGACCATCAGCCGCATTGCCCTGTCACAGGACACCCCGGTGGTGGCCGATGAACAGCAGAACTACAGCGTGACCGCGCTGCTGCGCGACGAGAAGAACACGCCGCTGGCGGATAAAGTGGTGACCTTCACCGTGCTGGCGGCACAGAGCAGCCGCAGTACAACCGGCAGCGAGCCGGCAGTGAGTGACCTGAGCCGGGTGACCCTGAGAACGGCCGGCGGTGAGAGCGGGCAGAGTGTGAGCGTCACCAGTGACGCGGCCGGACAGGCGGTTATCACGGCGGTGAGCTCACAGGCGGGAAGAGTACGCCTGAAAGCGGCAATGCTGAACGGCAACAGTGCGGTGACCGAGCTGACATTTAAAGCGGACGCGACCACCGCACGGGTGGCATCGCTGGTCCTGACGGAAGACGGCGCGGTGGCGGATGGTAAGTCGCTGAACCAGGCGGTGGCGACGGTAACGGATGCGCAGGGTAATGCGCTGAGTGGTATGACGCCGGTGGCCGTGGCCGATAACAACGCACAGGTCGCAACACCGCTGACGGCGACTGACAGCCGCGGGCAGACCACGGTGTCGTTCAGCAGTGTGAAATCGGGGGCTTCAACCCTGACGGTGGCCCTGAACGGGTCGCAGCAGCAGGTAACCGGTCAGTTTATTGCTGACATTACCACGGCGAAGATAGCGACGCTGGTACAGGACAGCACGGGTGAGAAGCTGGCTGACGGCAGTGACGCACACCAGGTCACGGTGAGCGTGGTGGACGGGAATGAGAACCCGCTGGCGAATGCGCCGGTGACCATAGCCCTGCCGGCCGGAGTGAGCGTGGCGGCGGTGAGCCGCAGTGCGGTGCTGCGCAGCAGCACACAGATGCTGACCGATGCACAGGGACAGCTGGCGGTGACGCTGACCAGTACCGTGGCGGGCACACATACAGTGACGTTCAGTATTAACGGTGACCAGCGTGAGGCGCAGGTCGCCTTCCGTGCGGATGCCTCAACAGCGCGTGTCACCTCACTGACGCTGCAGCGTGAGAATAATGAGCTGATTACCGTGAAGGAAGCGAGCGGCGATAATCACTTCCTCTATACGGCGACGGTGGCGGATGCACAGGGCAACCCGGTACCGGGCGTGACGGTGGAAGCACAGGCGGACAGTGACCGGGTGACAGCCAGTGGCGGCGTGAGCGGTGAAAACGGAGAGGCGGTGGTGACGCTCAGTCACCAGTTCCGTACGGCGGCCGGGGTGATGGTCAGTGCCCGTACGACAGGCGGTGCCAGCAGCGTGGTGGTCGCGGCTGACCAGCGGGTCAGTTTCACGGCTGACCGTACCACCGCACAGGTATCGCAGGTGGTGCTTGAAGGCAGCATCACGGAACAGCCGGTGCGTGATGCCGGCGGTGAACTGAGCCGTTTCACATTCCGCGCGACGGTGAAAAATACCAGTGCGAACGAAGAAGTTGCGGGCATGCCGGTGTACTGGTCACTGCAGACGGGCGATCCGGCGAAAGTGACGCTGCAGAGCAGCAGTGACGTGACGGATGAAAACGGTGTGGCGACCCTGACGGTTATCAGTAAAGGTGCCGTGGTCAGTGACGTGCGCCCGGCGGCCTCGACCGGGGTAGCGGTGGCGACACCGGCTGACCGTGCGGTGGCTTTTGTGGCGAACCCGCTGAGCGGGAAAGTGGCGAGTGTCACACTGATGCAGGAGAACAGTCAGACGGTGACAGAGAAGGTGGCGAACGGCAGTAACAGCTTCACCTGGCAGGTGAGCCTCACCGATGCTGACGGTAACCCGCTGGCGGGTGTGACGCCGGCGGTGACGCTGACCCCTGAGGGTGCGCCGGTTACGGTCACTGTCGGGAAGAGTGATGCCTCCGGGATGGCAGAGGTGAAAGTCACCAGCAGCAGTAAGGCGGTGAAGGATATCAGGCTGACGGTGTCCCATAACGGCAGCTCGCTCGACAGCGCTGAGCCGGTCAGTTTTACCGCAGACAGCAGCTCGGCACGGGTGACGAATGTCAGCAGCACGCTGACTGACCTGACCCAGGTGCCGGCGGGTACACGGGTGCCGGTGGTGGTCACAGTGAAAGATGCGGGCGGAAACCTGGCTCAGGGCATTGCGGTTGCTGTCTCAGCGACCGCCGACAGCAGTGCTGAGGTTAAGATTTACCGCTCAGAGAGTGATGATGACGCGCCTTCAGCGGCAGACCTGACCAGCAACGATAACGGTGAGGTGACAGTGTATGTCACCAGTACCCGGATGCAGGCGGTGACGGTAACAGCGACAGTGAGTGCAGCCGACAACAACAACACGCTGCAGGTTACTTTTGTGGCTGACCGCGCCACGGCAGCAGTGCGTCTGCTGAACTGGGTGCACAGTGTCGAAGGCAGTGGCAGTGTCAGTGATTCACAACCGGTGACGCTGAGTCAGTCTCTGACGGCAGACGTGGATACGCTGAGTCTGAAGGCCTCTGTGACAGATACCTATGGTAACCCGGTAGCCGCCTATCCGGTGGCATTTACCGCTACGCGGGGGGTGTTCAGCCCTGACAGCGACTGGCAGACTGGCACTGACGGTAAGGTGACCGCCGTGCTCTCAGGGAAGAGTGCGGGCAGTACCACCGTGTCAGTAAAAGCGAAGAATAACGCACAGGATGCGGGACAGCAGATTAAAGCGACCTTTATCGCGAATGCCGCGACAGCGCGCGTGGTGTCACTGGGACTGGCGAATAACACGGTAACCCGTGTGACGGCGGTGGTGAACAATGCAGTGACGCTGCAGGTGCAGGTGGCTGATGCGAACAATAATCCGGTGAGCAGTGCGGTGAACCTGACGCTGGATGATGAGGCGGTGGCACGCTTCAGTAACGATTTGCGGGAAATGACGGTGGCGGCAGACAGCTTCACGGAGGCAGGCAAAGCGACGCTGAGTCTTAACAGCAGCGCAGCGGGAGAATCGACCGTCACGGCGGCGACCGAGACGGTTCCGTCAGTGACCCGGAGCATTGTGGTGGAGTATCTGAGCGATGTGGAAACGGCAAAAGTGACGTCTGTGACACAGTCGGCCGGTCCGCTGACGGGACACCGTGGCGAGAGCACCGGTTCACTGCTGTCGGCGGTGATAAAAGATGCGGACGGCGGTCCGCTGTCACTTGCTGTACTGGGCGATGACTTTACCGTGACCTGGAGTATACCGGCAGACAGTAAAGCGTTCCTGGTCAGTGATGCCAGCGCGGTGAGTAATACCGATGAAGCGAAAGCGCGGAAAACACTGGCAGTCAAAGGCAAAGAGGGCTGGCCGGTGACGCTGCGCAGTGAGAAGGCGGATGAGTCGGTGGTGGTGACCGCCACCGTCATCAACAACAAAGGTGACAAGAGTACGGTGAAGACGACGGTGACGTTCAGTGCCAACCCGAACTTCCCGGTGATAAGCGGGCTGACACTGACTCCGCCTGACGGGGTGAGTGTTCCGGTGGCCGGCATAGACAGAGTGAAGGTCTCGGGGGTGCTGAAAGACAAGTACGATAACCCCCTGAAAAAAACTGCGCTCAGCGTGTCTGCGAACAACAGTGCGGTGGTGGGTACCGGTGTCGTTACCAACGACAGGGGCGAGTTCACGACAACGCTGGACAGTACCAAAGCCGGTCTGATTACGGTGACGGCGTCTTCGGGTGCGGAAGTGAAGACGGCAGGGATAACCTTTACCGGAAATAAAGCGACGGCACAGGTTGCGCTGTCACCGGTGGGTAATGAAGTGGCCGCCGGCGGCCCGGGTGTCACGATGACCGTGACCGTGAAAGATGCAAACGAAAATCCGCTTGATATGGCGGTAACTCTGGAGGCGAATAACGGCGGCACGCTGAGCCTCAGCAGCGTGGAAACGAGCGGCGGCAGTGCGACAGTGCAGCTGAGCAGCCAGAACATCGCTCAGGTCACCGTGAAGGCGACGCTGACGGCGGACAACAGTAAGACCGCGAGTCAGACAGTCACTTTTGTGGCCAGTGACAGTATGGCCCATGTGTCATTGCTGAGAGCAGATGCTACCACCGTAACGGCCGGTCAGCGTGTGGGTCTGACGGTGACGACCAGCAAAGGAGGTGTGGCACAGGGTAATGTGAGCGTCAGTCTGAGCAACGCCGGCGTGGCCGGTAATGTGAAGTTCTATGCTGACAGTACCGGCACCACGGAGCTGAGCGGACGTACGGTGACCACCGGTGCGGATGGCACAGCGAAGGTGTGGGTCAGTGCACAAGTGGCCGGGACCGAGACACTGACGGCGAGCTCCGGGCTTCCTGCGCAGGACACCAGTAATACGGTGACCCTGACGGTGAACGCCGACAGTACCCGTCCGTCATCGGATGCGACGCAGACAGTGCTGAGTGTCGACAAATCCAGTGCGGTGGCAGACGGTGTCGATGCGATTGCGGTGACGGTGACCGTGAGGGACATCTACGGCAACCTGCTGAAGCAGCTGCCTGTCACGCTGAGCAGTACGCTGGGTACGCTGACGGGGGGAAGCAACAGTGGCAGCAGCCTGTCGCTGACCACCGATGATAACGGCAAAGCGACCGCGACACTGAAGAGCACCAGTGACGGTGATGCAACGCTGACGCTGTCGGGGGTCCGCACAGGTCAGACCGTGGTGCTGGCGACGAAGAAGGTGGTGTTTGCTCAGGCCAGGGTGACCTCGCTGACGCTGAACGGCACTGCTGCTGAGGTGCAAAGCACAGCGGGTGCAGAAGTCACACTGGCAGCAACGGTGCAGGCGAACAATGCGCAGAAACCACTGCTGGATGGTGTGCTGGTGACCTTTACTGTCACCAATGCTGAGGGAACAGTCGTGACACCGAAACCGACCGCGACGAGTGATTCCTCGGGTGTGGCCTCAGTGAAGCTGACACCACAGAAAAAAGGGAAATACACCATAACAGCCACCACCACTTCGGACAGCACCGGTAAGACACAGGTCCTCGATGTCCGGGCGAGTGATGCTAACGGGAAAATGAGCCTGGCAGAGAGTCAGGCAGTGACAGCCGGTGCGTACACCAGGCTTGTGGTGACCACGGCTGACAATAATGACAATACCGTGGGTAAAGCAGTGACGTTCAGTGCGCCGGCAGACTCGACAGCGGCGTTCTACACGAAAGCAGAGGATGATACTTACACGCTACTGAGCAGTAATCAGCTGCAGACCGGTATTGCCAGCGGCTCGGCGGGGCACGGCAGTGCATCTGACACCGGTCAGGCAGAGGTGTATGTGCGTGTCACCAAAGCCGGGAGCGTTACCGTGACGGCAAAAGCAGGCACGGATAACAATATCAAGGCGTCGGCAGTCCTGACCGTCGGTGCTGCAGACGCGGTGGCACCGGCGTCAGTGCTGCTGAGCGGTAACATCACTGAAAAAACCGCGAACGGTACGGATACATTTGAGTACAAGGCGACACTGAAGGATGAATTTGGTAACCGGGTAAGTACGGCAGGAAAAACGGTCACCTGGAAGGCAAGCTGGCAGAACGGAAGCGAAACGCAAATCCTGGCATCACCGGATATTGATACCGATCCAACCGGTATATCGACATTCGGGCTGACCAGCCTGGTGAAAGCGAAAGACATCACTGTCACGGCAACCTTTGGTACGACGGAGAATAAAACCCTGACGGCGAAAAACAGTCAGGGTAACGAAGTCAAAGTGACCTTCCTGGCAAACGCGACGAATGCCAGGGTAAGGGCGCTTGCCACCACGGCGACATCGCCGGTTGTCGGAACCCGTGTTCCGGTGACAGTGTCGGTGCGTGACGGGGCTGCTGCAGGGAGTAATCCGGTGGCCGCTCAGGTGACAGTGGGTGTCAAAAGCGGAACAGCAGCGCAGGTTGTCTTCTACAAGGCTGCCAGCGGAGATCCTGTACTGCCTGACAATCAGGTGACCACGGATGAAGAGACGGGTGATGCAACCTTCTATGTCTGGAGCAGCAAAGCGGAGACGCTGACGCTGGAAGGATATACGAGTCAGAATCCGGCAATCAAGCCAACCCTGGCGATTGACTGGCAAGCCGATGAGGCCAGTGCGCGGGTTACCGGCATGAAGACAGAGTCGGTGCCGGCTGACGGAAAAGTCGTGGGTGAAGGCGTGAAAGTGACGCTGAACACGGTGGACCAGTATGGTAACCCGCTAGCAGCGACAGTGACGCTTTCTGAAAAAGACAGCCTGGAGAAAGTGAGTTTCTACAGTGATGCTGCGCTGAGTAACAAAATTACCACTCTGATAACGGCGAAACCGACCGGCAGCACTGTTTATCAGGGGGAGTTTTATGTGACCAGCACGAAGGCACAGACTATCACCGTCCAGGGTAAGGCCGGTAAAAACAAGGAGACAGGTACGGACTATCAGGCAGCAATAACATTTATTGCGACTACTCCGGCACAGGCAAAATCAGGTATTGAAACCAGCAAGACTGCATATACCGCGGGTGAAGAGATGACGGTGAAGGTGACGCTGAAGGATACCTATGAAAATGTGGTGACCGGACAGGAGGGTTCTCTGAGCGATACGGTAGTGACGGTGCCTAATGCCACGGTGAAGGCAGACAGCGCCTGGAAAGAGAACAGCGACGGCACCTACAGCCGCACCTATATTGCCAGCAGGGTGGGCAGCAGCCTGACCGCGTCGGTGAAACTGAGCGGCTGGACGGCGGCGGTCTCATCGTCGGCCTACGCCATCACCCAGGGCAGCGTGGTGCAGGCGGGGGCGAAAATTGCCACCGACGAAAGCAACTACGTGGCCGGCACCGAGATGACGGTGACGGTGACGCTGAAAGACGGTCAGGGCAACGCGGTGACCGGGCAGGAGGCGGCGCTGACGGCGGAGGGCACCACCTTGACGGTGGCCAACGCCACGGCGAAGTCGGACAGCGCCTGGTCAGACAACAGCGACGGCACCTACAGCCGCACCTATATTGCCAACACGGTGGGCAGCAACCTGACCGCATCGGTGAAACTGACGGGCTGGACGGCGGCGGCTGAGTCGGTGGCCTACGCCATTACTCAGGGCAGCGTGGTTGAGGCGGGGGCGAAAATTGCCACCGACAAGTCACGGTACACGGTGAATAATGAAATGACGGTGACGGTAACGCTGAAAGACAGCCAGGGCAACGGGGTGACCGGGCAGGTGTCGGCGCTGACGGCGGAAGGCACCACCTTAACGGTGGCCAACGCCACGGCGAAGGCGGAAAGCGTCTGGTTGGATAACAGCAACGGCACCTACAGCCGCACGTACATTGCGAAAATCACAGGCGCGAGCCTTAAGGCTTCGGTGAAACTGACTGGCTGGACGACTGCATCTGAATCGGTTGCCTATATGATTTCCGGAGATGAATCCACCGCCAGGGTGTCAGGCGTTATTTTGAGTAACACGGAATCTAAAACAACGCTTTCCGGCACATTTATTTTTAAAGCGCAATTATCTGACGAAGATGGCAATGTTGTATATTCTGCTGGAAAACAGATCAAGTGGTCTCATGACGGACCGACCGGAATTAATCTGTCATCGGCAACCTCGGATACCGACGCATTCGGTGTTGCGGTGGTTACCCTCAGTTCTTCTAGTACTGTGGCTGACGATATTACGGTAAGCGCGCAGTACGGCAGCACGGACAAAAAGGATGCCATAAGGAAAGTATCATTCTATACAACAGAGACGGGAAAACCAGCTGACTCATCTGTATTCGGTTGTGAGTATGTGGATAATGCGCTGAAGAGTATGAGTGAGGGGCTGCTTTACATCGTAAACAAGAATGGAAATTGGGTGCCAGGTGTCTGTCTTCCAACCGCATCTGACTCGAACAAGAGTAAAAAGGTTTATATAAAACAGCAGTCTGCTTACCGTACCTATGTCAAGGTCGGCTCCGGCAACATAGACAAAAGCCTGTGGATAAAATTACAGACAGGTGATTACAGGGAGTACACCAGTAACGGAGTTGAATGGACTGAACGAATTATCACGAAGACCGACTCAACGAAAAATGCTTTTTGCGGTGAAGGCGAAGGATACTGTTATAATAACGGAATATACCCGAATTTTACTGATTAAGGCCGTTTCCGGGGAGAGGGGACTCTTTCTCCGCCGGAAGCTCATTCGTTCGAACAATAAATTTGATTAATATTTATGTTTAAAAAAAGGGGGGGATGAAAAAAATAATAATGACAGTGTATCTGGGAATTTCGTTTCCGAAGGTTGCCGCGTCGGAGGTTTTAGTGCCGGCGCGGCTGCGGGGATACTGAACGGAAATACAAAGGAGCTGGTTTATAGGTGTATTAGCTCAAACATGATCTGACAGTTACCGGTTATTTATACAGGTGTCTGTCAGATTACATCTGGCTTAAATTTTTCTCAGCCCAGATGCGTTTTCCATCAAGTAATGTTTCCATTGGCGTCCGGCCACAACACATTTTACCCTGATGGGTTCGCTCATTATTATAGTGAACCAGCCATTCATCAAGATCCGATTGTAATGTATCGAGTTCTCCATACAGTTTTTTGCGGAACGCTACCTGATAAAACTCCTGTAATATCGTCCTGTGGAACCGTTCGCAGATGCCGTTGGTCTGTGGCGACATCGCTTTGGTTTTCGTGTGGTCGATATCATTTATTGCCAGATAAAGCTGATAATCATGCTGCTCGACTTTGCCACAGTACTCTGTGCCTCTGTCAGTCAGTATTCTCAACACAGGCAGTCCCTGAGATACGTAGAACGGCAACACACGATCATTCAACAGGTCGGCCGCTGTAATCGGTGTTTTCGTGACATACAGCTTGCAGTGAGCGACCTTTGAGTAGGTATCCACGAACGTCTGCTGATAAATACGTCCGACCCCTTTCAGGTTTCCCACGTAGAACGTGTCCTGAGACCCCAGATAACCCGGATGAGCGGTTTCAATTTCGCCACAGGCCTCGTCATCACTGGCTTTACGTTCCAGTGCGGCGATCTGGCTGTCAGTCAGTTCGATACCCTCACGGGCCACTTTTCTTCCAGAGCTTTAAGGCGCTTTTTGAAATTCTCAAGGTTGTGGCGCAGCCAGACAGAACGGACACCGCTTCCAGAGATCAAAACGCCCTGTTTACGTAGCTCATTGCTGGTTCGGTGCTGACCATGAGCAGGGAACGCAACAGCATAATCAGTAACGGCCTATTCAGTTGCCTCGTCAGTACGATTTTTGAGATTGGGAGCGCGTCGGCTGCGATTAATCAGCGCGTCCACACCGCCTTCATCGGCCAGTTCGCGATAGCGATAAAACGTATCACGGGAGACGCCCATGATTTTACAGGTTTTAGAGACGTTGTAGTGGCATAGTTAATTTGGCCACCTGAATAGAGGTGATATCATCGCCTCATAGTCAAAACAGGTGACATTATGACCGGACGTACCAGACGTAATTTTAGCCCCGAGTTTCGCCTCGAAGCTGCCCAGCTTGTACTCGATCAGCACTACACCGTTGCCGCCGCTGCAACGGCAATGAATGTCGGCAAATCCACGATGGATAAATGGGTTCGGCAACTGAAAGAAGAGCGAGCGGGAAAATCACCCATAGCTTCACCCATGACACCTGAGCAGATTGAGATACGTGAATTGAAGAAAAAACTTCAACGTATTGAACTGGAGATGGATATATTAAAAAGGGCTACCGCGCTCTTGATGTTAGACTCCCTGAACAATTCTCATTAGTTGAGAAACTCAGGGCGCGGTTTCCTGTTGCCGTTGTGTGCAACGTGTTTGGGGTTCATCGCAGCAGTTATAAATACTGGCGGCAGCCCAGGAAGCCTGACGCCACGAGAGTGGCATTACTGAGCCTTGTGCGTGAACTTTATCGCGAAAGTAACGGTTCAGCAGGAGCGCGAAGCATTGCCGCAATGGTCACCACCAAAGGTATAAAACTGAGCCGCTGGCGGGCAACAAAGCTGATGAAAGCGCTCAATATTATCAGCTGTCAGCAACCTGACCATCGTTACAGGAAGGCATCTAAGGAACACATTGAGATCCCTGATTATCTGGATCGCCAGTTTGCTGTTACCGAGCCTAATCAGGCCTGGTGCGGTGATGTGACTTATATCTGGACGGGAAAACGCTGGGCTTATCTGGCTGTTGTACTCGATTTGTTTTCCCGTAAACCGGTTGGCTGGGCGATGTCATTTTTCCCTGATTCCGCACTGACAGGTAAAGCCCTGTCGATGGCCTGGGAAGCACGGGGAAAACCGGCTAATTTATTGTATCACTCGGATCAAGGCAGTCACTATACCAGCAGGAATTTCAGTCAGTTACTGTGGAGATATCAGATAAAGCAAAGCCTGAGTCGCCGTGGAAATTGCTGGGATAACAGTCCAATGGAACGGTTCTTCAGAAGCCTGAAAACAGAGTGGGTACCGGATAATGGCTATGTAAATTTTAGCGAAGCCAATACGGCAATAACGAATTACATCACAGGATATTACAGCCAGCTCAGACCTCATCAATATAATGGTGGTTTGACGCCGAATGAATCAGAGCGATTGTTCTGGAAAAACTCTAAAGCTGTGGCCAGTTTTTATTGACCACTACACTTCGCGCCCCCATTGAATTTGGAGACAGGCTCTCGGATGATACTGCTCTTCGGAAGTTGATTAACGAGGCAGTAAAGAAGTTTGATATAAAGCTTAACGAAACGATGTTGAAAATTCATTGCAATGCGCCTGCCTATAAGCATATTAACCTGGAATTACTTGATTAATTTAACAGAGGGAGGAAAACCTCCCTTTATAGTTCTTCGAAAGTAACGAACTGTAGTTTCCAGCCGCCGTTGACCATAATTCAGTTTTCAATAAACCCGATATGCGCGGTATCATCGTCACTATCTAATGCTGCTTTACCAGATACGCATGCAATACCTTTGAATTCCCGTATTTCAACATCATACTCCCTTCTCGTTAACGACAAGTTCTTTTGTTCTGCAGAACGCATGTTTACCTTGCGTAACTGGTGTTTCTTATAAATCACTTTCTGGCCATTGGTGGATATAAACCATTCAGTCTCGAGATAGTCCAGCTGATCGACGTTACCGGTATAAAATGCGTTATACCATTCCTTACGCATCAAATTTAAGTCAGTCTTGAAGCTCATATTATTTTCCTCAGGTCTAATTCCTCTTCAATTTTTTCAGCAGCGCCCCGTAGTGACAGAATTGCGTCGTCGATAGCCATATTATAAATTCACGGAATGAGTTTCCTGAGCAATTCATCTAGCAGGGCTTCAGATTCAAATTGGCCAAGGTGAAGATCATGTTCAGTCATCATGTGTGCGGTGATTGTTTGTGTAAGTTCGTTATAAATATCTTTACTTAATTCTGGCATAACTATATTTCCTTCTCCGCTATTGACCGCATTTGCTGTATATTTAGGGGGCTGAAGCCCAATGGAACTAAAACGTACGCTAAGAGCGTAACGTTATGTTTTGTCAGTTTTAAGTACACACCGACCTGACGTCAGGATAAAGATCAAGTCGAGACTAATACAAATTGGAGTATGCCCGCTCCCATATCTGGTTCGTCATGGGTGCTCAGGCTTCTTCAGATATCCCACAACATAGTCAGTCACCTTAGTCAGTGTGGTAAGTAACGCCTTCCTTGCAGTGGCTCTGTTACTAACAGCCCCAATAAAATTATCCTCCTCAATCTCAAAAACGCGTTCGCCGGAATGAGACTGTTTAAGGGTGTCAGAGTCGGGATCGCACAGTACGAAAACCTGCATATATTTCGTGCTCATTGAACCTGAAATTCGTTCCATGATTTTATTCTTGATATAAAGTTTGGCGTTTTTTTTCAACCGGTAGTCATCTTTGTACTGCACTATATCCACAGAAATATCTTTATTCGTCAGGGTATCCCTGATATGCGTGATGTACAGGTTATCCAGTGATTTGTAGCAATCGATAATGATAACGTCAAACGGTTCTTTTGGGTTTTCATCAATCGCTGTAGGGATCAGGTCATCCCTGTGAAACAGATAGGAAATCAGGGTTTTCAGTTCATCCGTCATGTTATAAAGCGGCTTTGCCCTGATATCGCCAATTCTGTTCTCATCCAGCAAACCGTGATTTATCAACTTGTGCAGTGATTTCAGCATGATCCCCTGTTTGCTTGATGTCAGCGCCAGTTCCGCATCCTCCAGGGATGTGTACCCTCTGAGTGGAATGGTCTGTCTGATATACAGCTTGCGGACAAAGTCAATATCAGCTCCGGTCAGTTCGCTCAGCGTGTTGATATAATATATCTTCTGGTCTGGATTGAGGTCACTTCGTGCAAGTTCAATGGTCAGTTTGATATAAAATTCTGTTTTCGCTTCTCGTCATCCAGTAATAATTTTGTGACGATGGCAGAAAAACATTCGGGGGATAAATCAAAATTATCTTTATCAATCCCTGAGTCTTGAAGGCCTAGCGCGAAATCAAGCATTCGATCCTGGTGTATTTCCTCCCTGATTTTTGTATACGCCTGACGTAGTTCTGAAACAACAGCGCCGCCGGGGATTTTACGGAGTGCTACATCTGCAAGCAGATCCAGCATCTTATTCAGGTGAGAGCCCGGAGCGAGTGTGATCATCTTGTCTTTCATACCGCCTCTTCCTGTGGACGTGAACCCTTCCGTGCCAATTGCAGCAACTCAGCCTGCAGGCTCCGTGTCTCTTCCCGGGCACCCTTCAGTTCTGCCTTCGTCTCTTTCAACTGTACTGTCATGTGCTCCCCCGTGGCGGTGAGCCGGGCGACCGCCTCACGCAACGGTAACGCTTCGTCTCGCAATGCCCGCACCTCACCCAACAGCCGGTCCCGCTCGGTGACGACCTCGCGCAGTACCGCCAGTTCCGCCTCCAGTTGTATCATTTTCGCCAGGGCGGCATCGCGCTCCTGGTCGGCCTGCATAATGTCGGCGTCAGCCTGCTCGCGGGCGGCCAGACTGTCTGCCTCCGCCTGCTTACAGGCTGCTTGCCATAGCAGCCCTAACTGGCCGGTCAGCAACTGCAGCAGTTCGGGCGGCAGAGCCGAGGTCTGTTCCGCACGCTGTTCACGCAGCCGGGCACGGAACGCGCGCATTACCGGGGAGATGTACGACAGGGAGCCACCGCCGAGGTGCTGGCGCACCTGCTCGTTGGTCGGGTTGGCATTGCCGGCCGCGATGAGGGCGGCGGCGGCGTCTTCGATGCGACGGACGATGTCGTGGGACAGAGTCGGCGTGGTCACGGGCAGTCTCCTGGAACTATGGGGGTATAGAAAGAGTGTACACCGTGAGTAATCTGTATACAATGAAGAAAATACACATAATACATACAGTATGTACCATTCATGCTGTTCTTCGTGTCCGGATCCGATTTCTGATAGAAGCGGATCTGCGCCATGCCTTCCGGCCTTACTTTCCATAAAACACATTATGCTGTAGTGTAAATGGCACATAACGCCTGTATATTGTGTTTTAAGGTGAGTCTGCTCAGATGGAACTGCCGGTGACTCTTCCACCTTGTCTGTTTTTACACCGAGGGATGATTCCGGAAAGATGCTGATACACCAGAAAACGGATCTGACGAAAACGGGGATCGGGTAATTGCATGGCGTTGTTATATGTCTGCTTATTATCAGTCTTTAAATGATAACGTCATGTAAGCAATCTATATGACAGACACTGTGTTGTGTGCTGGGCAATCTACTGCCCGTCATAGTTTCTCTTAGTGACTATTTGTCAGCAAATCAGAAAGGAGTTCAGGATGGGTCGTTCAACACCTGTGAAGATTGGGCTGAAGGAATTCAAATCCAAAACAGCCGCCGTCAGGTATTTTATGGATCAACGCGGGGCCGTGAAGGAATCGGGTCCGATCCGTGAAGGGCATTTATTTGAGGATCTCAGGGAGCTCTATACCCACTATTGTGAGCTTACAAAATGGGAGTTAGGTAACCGGGAAAATTACGCCTTCAGTGTGGATTATGAACCACGTCATACTGACCAGAAATATGGTTCGCATCTGTGCTACTGGGTCCAGTTTTCACCGAAAGATAAATTGTCCTTTTCAGTCCCAACAGCGGTGGATGCGATAGCCAAAGCTGAACAAACCTGATAACGAGCGGGATCATACGGGAGAAAACGCAATGCAACTGATTATCTGGCTGAGCTCGATCCCCTGGACCTGGATGGATATTTTCTGGTTGTATTTGTTGTTCTTTCTGTGGGCCACCTTTCATGAACTCGGTCATGCACTGATGGCCATGCTACTCGGCACTACGGTCACCCGGATACAGACTGGTCTTCCTGTTATGGGACAATTTACTCGTGGTTCCATACTGCTTCAGCTTGGTATTATCCCCGGAGGGTCCGTCAGTTATGAATATGCTGACGATGCTCCGAGGTGGAAGGTCGTTGCGGCCACGCTGTCCGGCCCGTTATTTCCGGTGATGATATCCGCAGCGATGTTTCTGACCGCTGGCCCCCCTGTTTTCACATATTGTTTCGGACTGATAGTTGTGGTGGGGGCGCTGGTAGATTTGTGGCCCTGGAAGCAGGGCTCTGACGGGCAAAAAATCTTCATGCACCTGAAGCTCATTTACCGGGGACGTAAAACACTCAATGTGTAAATTTCTGATCAAGGTGATATGCCGTTAATGAGTTAAATGGAACATCAATGATGACAGCTTCTTCAACCTCCCTCCCAGGGGAGTATTTTCAGCATCTATCGCTATTGCCGGTAAGCATTGACTATCCGGCTGCACTGGCACTGCGTCAGATGGCGCTTGTCCAGGATGAACTGCCCAAATACCTGCTGGCACCGGAAGTGAGCGCCCTGCTTCACTATGTACCTGATCTCCATCGCAGAATGTTACTGGCCACGCTCTGGAACACCGGGGCCCGTATCAACGAAGCGCTGGCGCTGACCAGAGGGGATTTTTCTTTTGTTGCACCCTATCCTTTTGTGCATCTGGCCACGTTAAAACAACGTACAGAGAAAGCGGCCAGGACAGCAGGCAGGATACCTTCCGGTATTCAGTCTCACCGGATTGTTCCCCTGTCCGATCACCAGTTTGTCAGCCAGCTGCAGATGATGGTGGCCACACTTAAAATTCCTGTGGAGCGTAAAAATAAACGCACCGGCAGAACAGAGAAGGCCCGTCTCTGGGAGATAACGGATCGTACCGCCAGAACGTGGCTGACCGAGGCAGTCGAAGCTGCAGCAGCAGATGGTGTGACTTTTTCGGTGCCGGTGACACTGCATACTTTCCGTCACAGCTACGCCATGCATATGCTGTATGCCGGGATACCGCTGAAGGTTGTGCAGTCACTGATGGGCCACAAATCCATCAGCTCAACGGAGGTCTATACGAAAGTATTTGCGCTCGATGTGGCAGCCAGACACCGGGTACAGTTCCAGATGCCCGGTGACGAGGCCATTAGTCTGCTGAAGAGAAGTTATCTGCGAGATATGACGTAATCAGAGGGATAAATCATGGCGATGAGACTGATCAAAAAAAAAGCATCACGGGGTGACGTTCTCCGTGAACTGACTGCCGAGGAAGAGCAGGCAGTAAAATCATTCTTTGGCCAGGGATTGCCGGCAGGACGTGATCTCGCAGAAAAAGTCATCCGGATGATGCGCCAGCAGGAAGCCTGGCTTCAGTGTGACTGTGTTCCTGACGATGCACCCGCTCTCAACAGTGCCAAAATGATGGGAGAGAGCCGCAAACTGTTTCTGTCCGGATTTAATCACGAACATGCGTCAGGCTTCCGATGTTTCGTGAATTCAGTGGCGATAAAGGTGCTACACGGTGTGGCACACGCAAAACACCTGGCAGTACGCGTATTACTTTGCGTGATTTTCTGCCTCCGGATGACCGTCTGACCACCATCAAAGCACCAGGTAAGACGGCAGCTCAAGCGGAAGATCGTACACGACGTCGACGACGTTCCCGTCTGGCCAGAGTACTGCTGACGCTGATAGAGGATGCCGGACTGAACCAACTTGTTACACTGTCACCCCTTCCTGAAATACCTCCCGCTCAGATTATCCAAATGCTGAAAGACGTGACCCGGCAGCAGGCTTTTACCCGGGGGCATTCTGTCAGCGACATCATCCGTTTCGACCCCTGGCTCAGTGACAAGGGTGCTGAAGCTCATATGACCAGTCTCGAACAACCCGAAACATACTGGCCTGCAGGTAAAGCGCATATATTTTGCCAGGTATTTATGACCGATACCGTCAGTCGTGATTCGACAACCTTTCGGCTGAAAAAAGATGAATATCATTTCAGGCCTGAACGAGGAATAAGCATTAACGGCGAGTCACAGGACGGTATACGCCCACCTTACTGGGTGATCCTTGCTTTCCGGCGGGGTGCAGATGGTCGGGTATTATGCAGTGAAGGATACGCACATGCGCTTTACCAGCGTCGGTGCCCGGTACCTGTAGACAGTAAGCTGGAGCGAAAAACACTCGACAGTCTGGCAGAAGTCGCTGGCTGGATGAGTAAAAAAGAGAAAGCCCCGGTACTGTCTCTGATCAGGCCGCTGTTCGACACAGAAGTCAGTGTTGATGGTGATAAAGGGTATGTGCTGCCTGATTTTATTGTCAGTGCCGACACAGACACCGGGAGAAAGCATACAATTATCATCGAAACCATGGGATACACCGATGATGACTACTGTGAAAGGAAAGCTGAGCAGCATAAAGGAATGAGAGTCCTCGGAAAACTACAGACCGATCCGCCCGCTGGCCGGGAAAGGTGGATAAATCTTTTTCACGGCATATTTACGGAGTTCTGATGAATCTGGAGCGCGACATTACAGAAAAATGACCACAGGGCTGAGGTTTTTTGTCTTAAAAAAAAGCCGCTCTGATGGCGGCTTCACAAGGTTGATTGCTATTTCGACAACATAGTTTTCCCTGGTTGAATTAAAATAGCACTATATATACACTATGTACAACCAGTTTATTTAATTTTGCACTACATTACACTATTGTTTTTGACTGAAAGAAACGACTCTGATGGCTGAACCCTATCTGAAAAACCGTAAGCGGTTTACTTCATCCTTGGACAACAAACTGGTACCACTATTCGATGAACTGGCCCGTAAGTCCCGTGTCCCCAAGAGCCGACTTCTTGATGAGGCAATCGAAGATCTATTGAACAAGTATCCTGAAGCTGCTCAGGAAAAGAACAAATAGAATATTCACTGCCATTTCTTTCGATTTGTGATCAGATACTTAGGTAATTTAATCTTAACAAGATAACAAGATAACAAGATAACAAGATAACAACTTGTTATTTGTGTTTTACCCCAGATATTAATCTTGAAATCTCTGTTTTTGATAAGTTTTTTAACGATTTTACAGCTGCTCGTACTATGTCAGAGCGATTCACTCTGGGTCTACCTGAAAGCATTTCTTCTCTTATAATTTCATCAATATCTTGTAGGTTAGTTTCAAAAAAGGAGATGCTTACAGGTTTTGCTTTGTTTACAACCTGTAATTTATCAGATTGTTTCAGGGTTTTATCAACGCCAGCTGTACCACCATGGATGAATGCATCTTCACTTCTGGGAGGTGTGTTTGATCTATTTCTCACAGTATTACCTCTTTAACTAACGTTTCAATTTCTTGTTGGGCTTTATCATTCTGTGTTTCAAAAATGGTCATTGATTCCGCCCATGCATCACGATGCGCTTTACGATCACATACACGTGAGTCCGCGAGGTGCATTTCAGGATAATCTCTGAGAACTTCTGCAGCCTGATTGGCTTCGTTAACGAACATATTTGTTGGAGTCATATTTAAAACAAGGTATCCGCGAACGTTTTCATTAAAATCTTTCGCGGCTGTAAAAACAGAACAAGTGTGAGGTACAACATCCAAGTCCATTTGAGAAGGACGTAAGGGGGAAATGAATACATCTGCCGCCATTAACCCACTACGCATTTCCGCGCTATCGCGACCGGCACAATCGGCAATGACAAAATCATATGATTTTTTGTGTTCCTTCAACATTGCTTTAATGTTACCCGTAGCCCCTGTAACGGGTATATGGGGGAGATTTTCAGGTCGGTTGTTGTACCAAGTTAAAACTGATTTTTGGTCATCTGCATCAACAATTATCACTCGATAGCCTAATGACAGGAGATATGCAGATATTGATACTGCCAATGTACTTTTACCAACTCCACCCTTTTGACTACCTAGTACAATTATCATATTAACCTCTATGCTTATTAACTTATTAACTTATTAACTTATTAACATCATGTGACTCATCTACTATGTTGTCAGATGCATAAGGAAACAGCACTAATTCATGTTGATATAGTTACTATTATACTGAAGAGATAACAAGATAACAAGATAACAAGATAACAGTTAAATGTCGGATTACCAGTGAGTTAGTATTTGAAGATATATCCTGCGGCATAAAGGAGATTACAAAAAAGCTAAAGGTAAGTCTGTCCATCTTGTTGTGTATGCAGGTGATAGCATCTCTCGTTTCATCTGCCATTCAGGGTCCACGCCCTGACCTGCAAACCACAGCTTGCCCATCCCGGAGTTATTTACCTTATCCAGCACGCTCATCAGCTGTGCGCTGGCCGGGCGGGGAGGGCGATCGTCAAACAGCGACAGCTGGGCTGTGGCGGCCGGGCTAAAATCACCCAACATCACGCCGGCCTTCGCATATCGATGGCCATCCCGCCAGATGTGTTCAAGGCTTTTCATGGCTACTGCGATAATATCCCGGGTGTCCTGGGTGGCCACCGTCAGTCTTTCACCTGCAACATTACCGTAATAGGGTTCCCCGGGAGAAAAAGGGGATGTCTTAATAAAGGCGGATATATGCCTGCAGTACTGACCTTCCTGACGCAGTTTCTCAGCAGCACGGGCAGCGTGCTGGCACACGGCCTGATGTAGTCCCTCAAGCGAGGTGACACGTTCACCAAAACTCCGGCTGCAGACAATCTGCTGTTTCGCCGGAGGGGCTTCCTCAAGCGCAATACAGGACTCGCCTTTCAGTTCGCGTACGGTACGCTCAAGCACCACGCTGAAGTTTTTGCGTATGGATGCCGGGTTACTGCGCGCCAGATCGAGTGCCGTGATTATACCCATGGCATTCAGTTTTTTGCTCAGGCGCCGGCCAACGCCCCAGACTTCCTCAACTGGCTGGCGCGAGAGAAGCTTTTCCGTTCTGACAGGATTATCCGGCGTCAGCGCGAGTACGCCCCCAAACTGTGGCCACTCCTTGCTTGCCCACTGGGCACTTTTGGCCAGCGTTTTGGTAGGACCCATTCCCACCCCCACAGTCAGGCCTGTGACGGCCTTTACACGCTCCCGGACGCGCCGGCCATAATCTTCAAACGGCTCTGTGCGGTCAATGCCGTTAATCAACAAAAAAGACTCGTCAATAGAATAAATTTCAGTGGATGGGGCCATCTCCTCCAGTACCGTTGAGACCCTCACCGACATATCATGGTAGAGCGAATAATTGCTGGAGAAAACATGAACACGCACGGGAAACTGACGTGACTTAATCTGAAACCACGGTTCACCCATGCGTATCCCCAGCACTTTGGACTCCGCGGAACGAGCAATAACACAGCCGTCGTTGTTGGAAAGAACGATCACCGGCTCGTTTTTCAAATCCGGACGAAAAACCTTTTCGCAAGATGCGTAGAAGCTGTTCACATCAACCAGAGCAAACATCAATATCAACCTTTAGTCGAATGAAGAAACCAGGTCACTACCCCGAAAATTTCCAGTGTATCCGGATCAGGATACAAAACCGGAAATGAATGATTCATAGGACACAACGCCAGCCGGGGCAGCAGTTGTAATGTTTTTACCGTAAATTCCCCATCAATCGCTGCGATAACAATATCTCCGTGAACAGCTTTCTCTGCTTTGTCGACGATCAGCAAATCACCATCTTTGATACCAGCATCGAGCATGCTGTTTCCTGATGCGCGCACGAAATAAGTAGAACTACGATGTCGAATACAAAGGTCATTCAGATCAAGTTGAGCCTCAACATAATCCTGAGCAGGGCTGGGAAACACTGCTGCACAAGAAGAGGAAAAGAAGGGAATGCTCACTTGCGGGGCATCTACAGCAGGGACAAGACAGACAATAGACATTACTTAACACCTCAATAACTGTACATATATACAGTATTATTATTTAGTGAGCTACTCCAGTGAATTTACAAAAACTCAATATGAGTCACTTTCTCAACATTACCGAGCATATAAAAATCAAAAAATTATTATATATACTCCAAATGAGAATATCTATTTACTCTAATTATTGATCATGATGATATTAATACTCATTTTGAGTAAATAGGTATGTCGTTATGAGATACATTGCATGTGATGATGGTTCGACGAGTGTTAAGCTGGCTTGGGTAGAAAACGACAGCGTACATACGTGTTTGTCCCCCAATGCATTCAGGGCCGGATGGAAAGTTGAAGGGATGGGAAACGGACGTGCTTTCAATTATGCAATTGATGGCATGAAATACACTGAGGACAACGTCAGTCGGGATGCTATTTCCACGACAAACATCGAATTTCAATATGGTGAAATGAATCTGCTGGCCATACATCACGCATTACAGAAAACTGACATCCCGCCGCAAAAAGTGGTTCTGACCGTAACGTTACCCGTCAGTGAATATTACACTGCAGATTGTCAGAAAAATTACGAAAATATCAGACGTAAAAAAGAGAATCTGATGAGGCCTGTAACTCTAAATCGGGGTAAAACATTTGAAATTGAAAATGTCACAGTGATGCCGGAATCATTGCCTGCCATTTTCAGTCATCTCGAGCAACTGCAGGTTGGTGAGCTGGAAAGATCTCTTGTAGTAGACCTCGGAGGAACAACACTGGATGCTGCAGTGGTGGTCGGGCAGTACGACGAGGTGAGCGCCATCCATGGTAATCCGGGCTCAGGTGTATCTATGGTCACCAGAGCTGCACAGGCCGCTTTGCGTACTGCGGGTAGTGAGACAAGTCCTTTTGTAGCTGATACTGTGATACGTCAGCGTCACGATATGGCATTCCTGAATCAGGTTATTAACGATGCCAGCCAGGTAAGCTTTGTACTCAGAGAGATAGAGAGTGAGATAACCAGTCTGGGAGCCCGGGTTGTCGCTGATCTGTCTCGCTGGCGTAATGTTAATCGTGTGTTTCTGGTAGGTGGTGGTGCAGTACTAATTGAACAGGCAGTGAGGCAGGCATGGAAACTTGCACCAGAACGCATTATTGTGGTCGACGATCCGCAGTTTGCGCTGGCGCGTGAAATTGCCCACTACAAAAACGAGGTATGATCCGTGACGGAAAGAAGAAAATTCACTCTCTATATGCACCCGGATGAGGAGGCTGACGCACTGGGTATAGCAGTGCTTGAGTCCGTTTCTCAGCGTGTTCGGGGGGATTTTCTTCGTACTGCGGTGCTGGCCAGTTGCGCACTGCATACAATAGATCGTCGCCTTCCTGTGCTGTTAGCCAGCCTGTTTGATGGAAAAATGGATGCAGATCAGCTGGTTGGTCTCATACGGCAGACTACAGGATGGAAACCCGGGATGGCTGAAATTCAGGATGTTGTCGAGGCGCTTACCGGCATGATGCACCCTGAAGGCAAACACCGAACTGTACAGACTAAAGGGCAGACTACGGCCCGGGCTAACATGGATAAAATTTTCAGCCAAAAAGACTGAAGACCGCCTTTAGTTTACGAGTGACCGTGCTTCATTCAGGACCGTATGCTATGACGCTTCCTCACCCCGTCTGTTCGTTCCTCGCGGTGCTGCGGTACGCCTCAGCCGTTGCTGCGGCGAGCGTTGTGAGCTATTGACGAAAACGCTTTTTTGTCCCCGTCTCCATATTGTCCACAGTGCCGGCGTGCAGTTATGCACCGATTCTGTGGATAACTTTTTGCGTAGCTCTTGTTTTTAATAATAATGTCGTTGCACTCCTTTTTATCCGCAACCGCAGAGCGGTGCGTGAAAGACGTCGAGTCTGCCACCCGCTGCCAGTGTGCCGTGTCCGCCTGGTCACGGGACGGGCGGTGTTATCGCTCCTGTCCGGCGTTGTTGTGATTTTACGCCATCCACTCGCGTTTCTGAGGAACGCCCTTCAAGCCGCTTTCGCGGCATATCCTTGCCGCCGAAAAGATAACGGCTGCGGTATTCCACGGTCGGCCTGACCCGTTAACGGACACGGCCTACAGGCAGCGTGTGGCAGGGAACGGTATCGCGGTGATATCTCCTGCCACCTCTGACTACAGGAGCGCTGCTATGTCCAGATTCATCCACGGTAATTGCATTGACGTGATGCGCGGATTCCCCGACTGCGTGATTGACCTTATTGTCACCGACCCGCCGTACCTCGTCGGCTTCAAAGACCGCCAAGGGCGCTCTATTGCCGGCGATGTGACGGATGAATGGTTGCAGCCCGCATGCCATGAAATGTACCGGGTACTGAAAAAAGATGCGCTCATGGTCAGCTTTTATGGCTGGAATCGGGTTGATCGCTTTATGGCGGCCTGGAAATCGGCAGGATTCTATGCTATAGGTCAGCTTGTTTTCACAAAACCCTATGCTTCAAACGGCCGCAGTGCCAGCAAGAAAAAAAGCTTTGTTAACTACTGCCATGAAGGGGCGTATCTGCTTGCCAAAGGTAACCCTGTACCACCGGAACGACCGTTATCTGATGTGCTGCCTTTCCCGTATACGGGAAACAAATTACACCCGACCCAAAAGCCCGTTGAGGCACTGCAACCACTGATTGAATCGTTCAGCGCACCGGGGGCTATTGTGCTCGATCCGTTTGCCGGATCCGGTTCCACCTGTGTCGCCGCGCTCCAGTCCGGGCGCCGTTATATCGGCATCGAGATGATGGAAAAGTACCACCTCGCCGGCCAGTACCGCCTGGCCGCCGTACAGCGTTCAATGCTGCGACCTGCCGCCAACGGCGACTGGCTGCCGGAGGCCGCGTAATGCACGACGAAAAACAAAAAAACATGCGTGAAGAAACAGAATCGATGGTTAACCGCATTTATGAAATGCGGGTTGCATTGAGAAAGCTGGAAGCGCGTTATCACAAATCAGACGTGCTTTGTGAACGACTCGCAGGAGTTAGCGTGCGGCGGATTAACGTTCTGCTGGATGAGGCGTATCGCGAAATTCTGATACTCGACAACGCCTTTCAAAAATAACCAGACCGGGTTAATGCCCGGACATCAAAACCATGATGGAGAAAAAATGTTAGGAACCTGCAAAGAAATCACTCAGCGCCTCAAACGCGCCTTTGGTAAAAAAGACCTACTGGTGATACTCGTCTGGACTGAAGACGATATCAGAGACTTTGCCGCTGACATCACAGATGTTGAAGCACGGCATGTACTGGAAGCGATAGGGCGGCTTTCAGAGGGTGGCCACAGAGGAGAGGGGGTAGCCTGGTATACTATTGATGCCATCCTCACCTGCATTCGTGAAGACACCGGCCCTACCACAATCAATGCAAACTGACCCGTATTGATACGCCGGCATCGTCGGCGTATCACACAGCGAAAAAGGATGTTGCTCCGCGCCGCTCCTTTCCGCCTGACGGCGGGGAGAGTAAAAAAACTGCCGGTGTCGTCTGCGGCCAGTGCAGTGACTTCACTTTAGCCCGGCCGCTGCGTGTTCAAGAGACCGCTGCGCTCGTCTTCTCCCCCGTTCGCACTCACCTCTGCGGGAATACTCCCGTCGCGCTTCCGTTCATGCTTCCCGTCACCGCCGTCCGTCTTTCCGCCTCGCTTTCGCTTGCGCTGCGGCCTCGTCGACGCTCCTGAACACTCCGCTTTTCGCCGGGCTGTCATTCAGTCACGGCACAGGCCGGTGCAGTGTTTTATCCAACAAAGGAGCTTTCTGATGAACCTGAAAAATATACAAAATTCTGTCGCTTACACGCAGAACCATTTTCTGCAAAACCTGTTTTCTGATGATTTCAGTGCATCTGAAAATAATGTGTATTTTTACGCAAATCGTTATCTCTCAGGCTTTGACGGGGAAATGTGGGGATTTACACCGCTCCCGGACGAAGGCTGTTACATGGCACCTCTGGTGTCATCAGAGTGGCAGCTTTCATCTCATAGCCGGGCTGAAGGAATGACGGTCAGCTCTGATGCCGCCGGGATAATCATCACCGCACTGGTACTGAATCACAGAAGCTGGTTTTTTGACCGCCACGACGAAGAAGAGTTGTGCGCCCACTTTTGCCGCCGTCATCGCCAGTTAATGGCCTGTGCAGCGACACACCCGGAAGCCGAAACGATTTTTCTTGCTCTCGTTTAATTAATTAACGGGCGGCGATGCCGCCCAATCGAAAGGGTAATTAGTTATGTACGGAACCACCAGAGAACTATCTCAGCGTCTTATCAGAGAATTTCACCCTGATGAACAGATATTTATCATCCCCTGGACGAAGCAGAATGTGCTTGATGTAGTGAAAAATAAGGACATGAAAATAGAAACAGCCGGGAAAATATTAAAGTTACTGGCAGAACGTGAAGAATATGAAATCTATGTAGAAGGTATAGGGGAAGAAGCTGTCGAATCTATGTCCGAGTTGGCTGACCATATAGATATTTGGAAAGAATTAAAGGTTTCTCTGACTATTGGTGAACTTCAAACAGCGACAAAGCTGATTGACCAGCTTATCAGTATTTGTGACATGGTACTAACTGAAACAGATCAAGAAACACTGGAAAAAATGCGCGGGTTAAGTACCCCTGCATGATTGTTCATGTGGCCGCTTTGGCGGTCACCTTCCGAAAATTGAACTTAGGGCATTCGCTAAATAAATTCCCGACACACAGACAAAAAAAATAAAAAAACATGCAGGCGTATGCCTGCAAAAAAAACATCCAGAGCGGCGCTTCGCGCCGCTCTGCTGACTTTCTTTTAAATGTTCAGGGTACGAAACGGGTTGAGTGAGTTTCCTTTTATGTGTTTTCAGACTACCAGGAATGCAAACCGGGTTTCTCTGGTTTCCAGCCTTTTCGCCTCGATGATAACTCAGGGCGACTTCCCTGCGGGAACCGGTGGCTGTCATGCTGCGCACCGGGCCAGCTTCGCTGTCACGGCCCGGCCCTCCGGTAAACCTGCGGGCAGCGGGTTTCCATCCCTCTGCCGCAACATCAAGGGCACGCTTGCTGCATCCGTGAACGGATGCGCCGCTTTCACCGCCCCTGAAAACCAGGGGCTTTAAGGACGCCCCGGCGGTGTGTTCGTTCTCATCTCTGGTGATGCATCTCCCGTAAGTTCCCCGCCGAAGGGCCTGTCGTAGCACCGCCGGTTCAGGCAGAAAGGGGTGAAATGCACGCCAACAAAAACTTTTCGCCTGAACACGCAAAAACTTTTTGTCGTCGCCCCTTTATGCCCTCTCTTCGTCGTCGCAACTCTGCCCTTTGCCGCCGGGAAACTCACCGAGAGATGGTTCAATCACCAGAGAGGGGAATAACAGAATGAACACACACAACGTCAACGTCAAAACCGCCACCAAAAAATCTTCCGAAAGATGGGTTAAAACCTCATACGTGAGTGCAGATGGTTTCGTGCGCAATATTGCTGATTTAAGGAACCATGCATGAAAAACACACTTGTAAACGTCACCCCTGATGCATCTAATGACCGCGCACCGATCACCGTCACAGGGGAGGTGATTTCAGACGCCTTTTTTGCGCCTATTGAAACCGACCTTATTGATGGTCTGCTGGGCCGTTATAATTTCCTGCGCGCGACGCTGAATGACCTTTCAGTAGCAATCAAAGGCGGTAAAAATAATGAGGCTGTGGCGCACTTTCTGAAAGGAAACCTCCACGGCTGCCGGGGCTACCACGTGCCGCCTGTGTCTAAACTGTTCGATTTGCCCGGAGCGCTGGCGTCACTGAATGCCGATTTCTGGCAGCAGGCACTGAGCCTGACTGACGTTTACGAGTACATGCCCAACGATCGCCGCAACGACTGGAATAATCAGATTCATGAGATGAAAGCGCCGGACTTTGAGGAGAACGCCGTGCGCACGACACTATCTGAACTGCTTTTCTCGCGTCAGAAATTTTTCTCAGAGCGCGTTGACGGCATTTTCCGCAGCCTGTCCCGCAGCCACGTGACCAACCGTCCGGAAGGTTTCAGCAAGCGCATGATCATTGAATGCACGTTCGATCAGTGGGGCATGTGCAACTACGATCGCACCGGCTACGTGGACGACCTGCGCAAGGTGATCGCGAAGTTTATGGGGCGCGATGCGACCGGCCTCAACACTACAAACAAAATTCTAAAAATCGCGCGTGTCCGGTCAGGAGAGTGGGTTTCCATCGATGGTGGCGCGCTGCGCATAAAAGCCTTTCAGAAAGGCACAATTCATCTTGAAATTCATCCGGATATGTCCTGGCGTCTGAATGGCATACTGGCCTTCATTCATCCCGCAGCCATTCCGGCGGAGCACCGCCAGAAGCCGCGCACGAAGGCGAGAACCTTTGAGCTGCACACAAACCTCCTGCCGCTTTCCGTGCTGAGCGTGCTCAACGACCTGGAAACCGAGTACACCGAGCCACTGCAGCGCAACCGCTGGGAACAGCCGCGCCCGCCCGTCACTACGAATCCGTTTAACCGCCGCATTAAGGGCTATTCGGATGAGAGCAAGGCCGCACGCGCGGAAGCGGAAAAAGTGCTCATGAGCCTGGGCGGCGTCAAAATGAACACTAACGCCTTTTCCTGGTTTGAGTTCGATTATGACCCGACCACGGTGCTGGAAGATATCCAGCTTTCCGGTGCGCTGCCGGAGCAGAAAACGCATCAGTTTTACCCGACCGCGGGCGAACTCGCCGCGAAGCTGCTTGACGAGGCGGACATCCGCGAGGGGGAAACCTGCCTGGAGCCGAGCGCGGGCATGGGAGGGCTGGCCGACCTGATGCCGAAGGCGCAGACCACCTGCGTGGAAATTTCGCCGCTGCACTGCCGTGTACTGGAGGCCAAAGGCCACAACGTGATCGAAGCCGATTTTCTGGCGTGGGCATCTGTGACCGCTCAGCGGTTTGACGTGGTGGTGATGAATCCGCCGTTTAGTGAAGGCCGCGCCGTGGCGCACCTGAACGCGGCGGCAGAGCTGGTGAAGAACGGCGGACGTCTGGCGGCTATCCTGCCCGTAGGTAGCGACCGAAAAAAACTGCTGCCGGGCTGGGACTACAGCTGGTCCGCGCCGATGGAGGGCATGTTTGCGGGAACCAGCGTTCGTGTGGTGCGCCTCATGGCGTACAAGCCGGAATAAACCCGGCCCGGCTGGCAGGGGTGACCCTGGCGGACACCGCACCGGCTCGCACAACGGGCCGGGAAAATGAAACCCTAAACAGAGCATCGTGACAACTTCGATCTATATGGGCAGCACGCGGAAGAACATGAAACATTGGCTTTTGCCAAATAAACTGACGGCACATACATGAGCCCATGTCCCGATTCAATATCTTGATATATCCCTATGTTGGGGATATAATATCCCTATGTTGGGGATAGGAAAAAAATATGTACGCACTATTTATAGAGCTCTCCAGCTTTGAGAAATACCGGGCAAATTATCTGAATGATGACCAGTTTAGGCTGTTTCAGAGAATGTTACTGGCCGACCCGGAAAAAGGTGATCTGATCCCGGATACGGGCGGACTGCGTAAGGTACGGTATCGGGATGAGCGACGGAATAAAGGTACGCGAGGCGGGATCAGGGTTATCTATTATTGGACTAACGAAAAAGGCCAATTCATCCTGTTTACTATCTACGATAAAGAACAGCGTGATGATTTGACTAAACAGCAGCGCGACTCCCTGGCAGAGGCGCTGAGCGTAATTAAAAAGAGGCTGAAATATGAATGAACGCGATATTTACAGTGAACTGATGACGGGCATGCAGGAGTTAAAAGATCACCAAGACGGAAAGATCACGCTTAAAACATACAAAGTCAGCAAACGAGAACCCGTTACTATCGCGCCGCAGGAACTGCGAGATGTTCGCGAAAAACTTAACTTGTCACAGGCGGTTTTCGCACACTACCTGCACACAGGAGAGACCACCTATCAGAACTGGGAGCAAGGCAGAGCCAGGCCCAACGCTCAGGCTGTCCTGCTGATCCGCATGGTGCAGCAGAACCCGGAAACCTTGAAAACCCTCGCTCAGCTTTGATGAGAATACAGTTGCATTTTTAATCTGGGGATATGCATGGTGACGATGTTCAATCCGCTGCCTCCAGCTCCTCATCTTGCTGGCTCGTCCCCTGTATTACGCGATGTATCCGTGACGGTCACCATGCTTCGCGGAGCCTCAAAGGCGGCGTGAGCAGCTGCCGTCCCGGCAGCGCCACTTTCACTGGCCGCCGCTGGCCGCCGCTAAGGAAAGCCGGTAACCCGGCTTCTTCCGGTGCCTACTTTGTCCCCGTTGTCAGCGGTGTTCACTTTTGCTGTGACTGACGCTGCCCTGTTCCGGTCCGTAAACAAGGGTCGGCTGAAGCCTGATGCCAGCACCCGTTCGCACTCCCTCCCTTTGGTCAGTCGCTTGCGCTGCGGCTTTGTCATCTCCCTTGTTTCCTTCCCTGAGAGAACAGGGCGGTCATGTGTCACAGCAACGTGCTCCCCGCCTTCCGGAAACGGAAAAAGAGGACACCAGAAAGAAGCCGAAGGAGGCCATCATGACCGTGAACGCAGTGACCATTTCCCAGACTGAACTGGTAACACGTATTGAAATTACCCATCCACGCCAGCGCTTGGTGTTCGTGCCGCGCCTATTTGCCACAGCTTTGGGTGAGCAGATGGTGCAGGCATTTCTGAAAAGACACAGCAACTACGACGGTGGCATGTGGCAATTCTGGGAAGTGCCGCGCGGTATTAGCGGCCAT